>DASZUX010000465.1:0-6940 GCA_035547455.1 Chitinophagaceae bacterium | reverse complement strand
AATACCACGGGGTATTTAACAAGCCATCCCCGGTCATCGTACACTGTAAGTTCATAGTTATGTTTGGTTACTATTATATAATAACCCGGCAATGATTTTGTTTTGAAAGACGTAAGCATAATAAATACACAGCTCACGGCCAGCAACTTTACAACCTTGTTCATATAGTTATGGGGGGAGTTTCACTATTAGAACGCTGTAAATAGAAAAAGATTATTATCCCCTGTTAAAATTTTATTTAAAAACCAAGCGGGTATGCAAAAGACAAAAATTAAAAGCAGCAGCGGTTGTTCACGGGTTATGATTAGCGGTAGTAAGGGCTTATCATCCAGTAAACAACAGGTCCTGTAACGGCTACATACAGCCACATTGGCCATGTGTAGCGTGCCAGCTTTTTATGCTTTGGAAATTCAGCAATAAGGGCGCGGTAAGCTGTAAAAAGTATAAAGGGCAGTATAACGCCTGCCAGTAATATGTGGCTAAAAAGTATAACCAGGTAAATAACTCTCGTACTGCCAGCAGCAGCTTTCTCATCAGCGCTTAAAATACCATCATGGTTGGCATCACCAAAAATAGCCTCGCCTGCCAGCAGATGGTGGGCTATATAAGACACAAGAAAAATGATTGATAACGCCAGCGCAAACAGCATTATTACTTTATGTGTATGATAATACTTTCTTTTAACAACTATAAGCGCAACAACAAGCAGCACTGCAATAAGGCTGTTAATAAACGCGTTAAGCTTTGCAAAAATATGTACGTCAAAAGGCAGTTGCACATCCAGCTTAAACCGCCCCAGCAACATTACTGCTGCAAATACCACAAAAGAAAAAATTATAATAAGCCATGTTGCTTTTTTATCGTTTTTTGATAAGCTTGCCTGTAACATAGTTTTTGGGATAATAATTTAACGAATACGGTATTGGTTTGGGTTATGCAGCCTGCTTTTTTCTTCTGAATAAAAGCGTTACCGCAATAATGGTGATAATTATTGCCAGCAACAGAAAAATGCCCATCTCCAGCGGGTCAAAAGGTAACTTTTCTTTAGCAGTGCCTTTCTCAAGCATCAGCACCCCAATATCTCTTGATAGTTTTGCCAGCGCTGTTGTATCAAGCCCGTTATAATAACCGCGCACCTGGTAATTTTTGTCAAGCAGTACAAAACGGCTGGTATGTACAAAACTGGGGTCTATATGCTCCGTACTAAATTTCTCCACCTTTAGCTGGTCGAAGGCAAAATTATAAATGCTGTCTTTACTGCCTGTAAGCAACCACCAGTTTTCCGGGTCAATTTTATAACGGTCGGCATACATTTTTAACCTGGCCACGGTATCGGTTTCCGGGTCAACAGTAAAAGAAACAAAATGCACTATGGAGCTGTCAGGTTTTTCTATCACATCGCCACCCTGCTTAAACGATCGTTGCATCCTGGCCATGTTGCGTGTAAGGGTAGGGCATATTGAACCGCAACTGGTAAAAAAGAAATCTATTACTATAGCCTTACCTTTAATATTGTACAGGCTTACAGTATCTCCTAACTGGTTTTTAAGCGTTATATTGGCTACAGTATGCCATACGGTGTCTGTTTGCAGCTTACCTCCTACTGTTGTGTCAAATGTCCTGTCGGCAAGGTAATGCCGCGGCACATCTATGGCGTTATCACTGGCCTGTTTAAGTATTATATAACACACCAGTGGAATAAGTACTGCAATACAAACCGCTATTAATGCTTTTTTATTCATGGCTGCTATAAACAACTCATCCCGCTGGTATGCGGGATGAGTTGTTATGTTTTATTTAGTTAATTCAAATTCACCCCTACTCCTGGCCGCCTTTCTTCTCTTCCTTCTTTTCAGATTCTTCGGTTTTAACCAGCGGGGAAGGCTGTGTAGTTCTTCTAACGTACTCTTTGTTGTATTCGTTTCTAAGGTTCTTAAACGAGTTACCGTCGCTTAAAAAGGCTATTATAAACCATACAAACAGGCCCATAGGTACCACAACCGTCATTATAAAGTTTCTTATTTCGTGCTTTAGGTGCATAAAATAACCCACTATATAAAACGCCTTCGCTAACATCAATATCACAATAACGCCTTTTACCACGTGTTTTTCAAGTGAGTCATCCTGCATGTCCATCATCCAGAAACCCAGCGCCAGCTCTACAACAGTAAGTACTGACAATATAATGGTTACCTTCCAAATTTCTTTTTTACCGCCGCCGTGCGAGTCATCATGCGTAATATCTGTATATGTAGTATGCTGTTCCATTCAGAATAATTTATTAGGTAAGGTTAAATAAGATAAAAACAAGTAAATACAAATACCCAAACAAGGTCAACAAAGTGCCAGTATAAGCCGGCCTTTTCAATCATAAGATAGTGGCCTCTCTTGTCAAAAACACCGCTAAGCGTCATTATCAGCATCACAACATTTATTACAACACCGCTAAATACGTGAAAGCCGTGAAAGCCTGTTATGGTAAAAAAGAAGTTTGTAAAATCCTGGTGTCCTAAAGAACCGTTAGAGTTTGGAAAGGGATTTCTGCCCCACCAGGCTCCTTCATGAAACAGGTGTGTCCATTCCCATGCCTGGCAGCTTAAAAATGCAAGGCCGCCCAGTATAGTTAGCACAAGGTTTATTACAACACCGCGCCTGTTCATGTTATGCCCGGCCTGCACAGCCAGCACCATTGTAACAGAACTTATGATGAGTATAAACGTCATAATGCTCACAAATACCAGCGGTGCGTGCGTACCGCCCGGGTAAGACTGAAACACCTCGTTGGGGTTGGGCCACCCGTTGGCTGAAAAACGCGTTGTACCATAAGCAATCAAAAAAGCGCCAAAGGTAAAAGCGTCACTCATCAAAAAGTACCACATCATTACCTTGCCATACTCAACGTTAAAAGGGCTTCTGCCTCCGCCCCAATACTTCGGGCTTGTAGCTGTTGCAGTAGTTGTAGACATGTTGATTAAAAGAATTTCGTTCGCAAATTTATTATCCCGTTCTTAAAAAGCCGCATAATTGGCCAGTTTTTTCATACTACGATGCCATTTTGAAAAATATAAACAGGTATATCCATAATATATCTACAAAATGCCAGTAAGTGGCCGCTATTTCAATACCCGTAACATTATACCTTTTTACTTTGCTGCTGTAAGCCCTTATAAACAGCACCAGCAGCGCTGTTACACCGCCCAGTACATGTATTACATGTAACCCTGCAATAACCGCTATAAAAGATGCCGCAGGGTTGCTGCCCTGCCCAATCAATTGCACGCCGTGACTGTCAAGATAAATAAACCCCCAAAACTGGCACGCCCCAAATAAAAGGCCAAGCAGTGCTGTAATGGTTATAAGTGTTTTGTACCGTGCCATTTCCCTTGCCCTGTATGCTTTTACGGCAAGATACATGGTTAAACTGCTGAACAGTATTACCGCTGTTGAATACCAGAACACCGGCGGCAAGGTAAACTCAAGCCAGTTATTTTGGTTGCTTCTAACAATGTAGGCGCTTGTTAAGCCGGAAAACATCATTATAATAGCGCCAATAGCTACCCACATAGTAAACTTGTGGGGATGTAATCTTTTTCTTTCAGGACTAACCACTGTACTCATCATCACTATTATATTTTGCTCCTTTTATTTAAAATTTGCGGTTTTGCTGCCCTTTCAAATCACCTCCCGTCCCCGCAAACTAAAATCCTTTATCTGCCAGCAGAGCCAGTAATACTACAGGCAGGTATATATAGCTGCTGAACATAACACGGCGTGCAGCTTTAACATCCATATCCCGGTACAGCCGCAGGCTTTGTATTACCATACCTATATTACAGGCAAGCACTATCCAAAGGCTAACCTGGCCGCTTATACGAAATGCATAAGGCAATATACCTACAGGCACCATCAATACACTGTACATAAGCGCTTGTATAGCGGTAAACCTTGTAGGTCCTTTATCTGCCGGCAACAGTTTAAAACCTGCACGGGCATAATCATTATGCGCTACCCATGCAATTGCCCAAAAATGCGGAAACTGCCACAAAAACTGTATGCCAAATAATACCCAGCCGGCACCGTTGGAAAAAACGCTGTCTCCAACAGTAAAATTCGCTGTAGGGCTAATAACCCCTGTTGCAGCAACCCAGCCTATAAGGCAGGGTAATGCACCCGGCAAAGCGCCAACAAGCACCGCTATGGAATTAACCTTTTTAAGCGGCGTATAAATAAACGCATACAAAAAAAGGCTGAAGGCTGAAAGCAGTGCGGCAGGCGCATTAAATATCTTGTACATCATGGCCACGCCTATAAAACCGGCAATGGCTGCAAAGGTATAGGCTTCATCAGCGCTCATACGCCCGGCAGCTACAGGCCTTTTGCCAGTACGCTTCATCATCGCATCAGTATCTTTTTCCACCGCCTGGTTTATGGCATTGGCGCTGCCTGTAACAAGCATCCCGGCAATAAACAGTTCAATAACTCTTATAACTGTGTCTGTATTATGTACTTCAACGTTTGGTGCAAGCAGGTAGCATATAACGCAGGAAAATACAACTGTAAAGCTTAAGGTAAACTTTACAAGCTGAAAGTAATCCTTCGCTTTTTGAGCCAGTTTATAAGAAACTGACGATGTTGAATTAATATTTCCTGCCACTATGGATTGCTTGTTTACCACCAGGTTGTTTTGAAAAATGATGCCCTGCTTTGCCAGGGCATTATTTATATTTTAATAAGTTTTTTCGTATTCAATTTTTTAGTGATTGGATTCGTTTGGATCCACCGGTGTGGTTTGGGGGATAAACTCCTTGCCGTCCTTGGCATAATCGTATGCCCAGCGGTGCACTTCAGGTATTTCGCCACTCCAGTTACCATGACCAGGTTTAATTGGCGTTGTCCACTCAAGCGTGTTCGCGCCATAAGGGTTTTGAGATGTTACCCTGCGGCCTTTCCATATTGAGTAGAAAAAGTTAAACAGGAAGAGTATTTGCACAGCAAATACAATCATTGCAACTGTACTTATAAACTGGTTAAGTCCGGCAAACTGTTTAAAGCTTTCCCATGCTGAATAGCTGTAGTAACGGCGGGGCATGCCTGCCAGGCCTTCGTAGTGCATGGGCCAGAAAATAAGGTAAGCGCCTATCATTGTTACCCAAAAGTGGATATACCCGAGCGTATTATTCAAATAACGGCCGTACATTTTGGGATACCAGTGGTAAATGCCGGCAAACATACCGAACATAGAGGCAACACCCATTACAATGTGGAAGTGGGCTATTACAAAATAAGTATCGTGCAGGTGAATATCCAATGCTGAGTTACCCAGCCATATACCTGTTAAACCACCTGAAATAAACAGGCTTACAAAACCTATGGCAAACATCATTGCCGGGGTAAAGCGTATATTGCCACGCCACAATGTGGTTAGCCAGTTAAATACTTTAATGGCTGACGGTACCGCAATAAGTAACGTAAGCAATACGAATATTGACCCTAACAGGGGATTAAGCCCTGTTACAAACATGTGGTGCGCCCACACTAAAAAGGCCAGTATTGCAATGGCAAATAATGAGCCTACCATTGCCATATAACCAAATATAGGTTTACGTGAATTTACAGACAGTATTTCTGATACCATACCCATGGCAGGCAGCAGTATGATGTACACTTCGGGGTGGCCAAGAAACCAGAATAAGTGCTGGTATAATATGGCATTACCACCTTCGTTAGGCAATGCGCCCACATTATTTACATATATGTCTGACAGGTAGAAACTGGTGCCAAAGTTACGGTCGAATATCAGCAGTATGAAGCCTGAGAGCAATACGGGGAACGATAACACGCCCAAAACGGCAGTAAAGAACAACGCCCAAATAGTAAGTGGCAACCTTGTCATGCTCATGCCTTTGGTACGCATATTTAAGATGGTAACGATATAGTTAAGACCGCCTAACAACGACGAAACCACGAATAATGCCATCGCTATCAGCCACAAATCCATACCTCTGCCAGAGCCGGGTGACGCATCACGCAGCGCACTAAGTGGCGGGTAAGCTGTCCAGCCACCACTAAAAGGGCCTGTTTCAACAAATACAGATGACAGCATTACTATACTGGCCATAAAGAAAAACCAGTAACTGAGCATGTTAAGCATGGGCGAAGCCATATCACGCGCGCCTACCTGCAGGGGAATAAGAAAGTTGGCAAACGTACCGCTTAGGCCGGCAGTTAACACAAAAAATACAAGCACAGTACCGTGCGTGGTTACCAAAGCATAATAACCCGGTGCAGTTATTCTGCCATCCTGCACCCAAAACTTACCCAGTATATCCTGCAGCCACATAAACTTGGTATCGGGATAGCCAAGTTCAAGACGGAACAATACTGACATAAGGCCACCAATAATTGCCCAAACCATGCCCGTGATGAGAAATTGTTTGGCAATCATTTTATGATCCTGGCTAAAAACGTATTTGGTAATGAATGTTTCATGGTGGTGATGCTCATGGTGCCCGTCGTGGTGAACATCATGCGCTACCGCACCTTCAACACCTGCATGCAAAACAGCTTCGTTACTCATACTAAAAACTCTTTACTGTGTTCTTATTAAAATATATCAGTGCTTACCGGGTAACCGGCATGCACTACTCTGTTCGCTACTTTTTTACCAGTGCGGCAACCTTATGCGTTGTATCAGCCGCAGGTACCGGTGCCGGCGTTTCAGCAGGTGCGTAGTTGGTAGCGTAGGCAGATTTCTGCCCTGCCATCCACGCATCAAATTCAGCCTGCGTAACCACCTTAATAACCCCCCTCATACCGTAGTGGCCGTTACCACACATCTGGTCGCAGCTTATTTCGTAATCAAAATTCGGGTCACCAGTCTCTTCCTTCATTTGCTTAGTGGTATACTTAGGCGTAAACCACAAAGATGTTGGGGTGCCGG
>DASZUX010000464.1:0-8235 GCA_035547455.1 Chitinophagaceae bacterium | reverse complement strand
CCGATGATTGTTCAGTTAAAAAAGAGAATTGCCCCGCGTATAGCTAACGGCCACCCGTGGATATTTAACAATGAAATAGAAAAGATAAGCGGGGATGTTAAGCCGGGGAATATAGCAGATGTTTTGTATGGAGATGGAAGTTTTGCAGGCCGGGGGTATATCAACCCCCAATCGCAGATAACGGTACGCCTGCTTACCCGCAAAAAAGACGAGGCAATAGATGATGATTTTTTTCTTACCCGCATACAGCAGGCATGGCAGTACCGGCAAAAGATTGGCTACACTGAAAACTGCCGGCTGGTTTTTGGCGAAGCTGATTATTTGCCTGCACTGATAATTGACAAGTTTAACGACTATTTTGTAATACAAACCATTGCATTTGGCATTGATGTTTGGAAGCCAGCTATTGTTAAAGCATTGCAGTCCATATTTAATCCCAAAGGCATTTACGAGAGGAACGATGTGCCGGTAAGAGAGTTAGAAGGATTGCCGCAACAAAAGGGTTTTTTATCAGCCCCGTTTGATACAAATATTATTATAAACGAAAATGGTCTTCAGTTTTATGTAGATGTTGAAAACGGCCAGAAAACGGGATACTTTTTAGACCAGCAGGATAACCGCCGTGCTATACGAAATATTGTAAAGGGGGCAGATGTTCTTGGTGCATTTACATATACAGGCACATTTGAAATTCACGCTGCGCATTATGGCGCCAAAAGCGTGCTGGGGATTGATATATCAGGTAACGCAGTAGCCCAGGCTAACCGCAATGCCAGGCTAAACAGTTTAGACAATATTGTTCATTTTGAAGCTATAAATGCATTTGACGTACTGAAAGTATGGGCTAAAGAAGGCAGACAGTATGATGTGGTGATGCTTGACCCGCCAGCTTTTACAAAAAGCCGCGAAAATATTCAAAAGGCTATTACGGGCTATAAAGAGATAAACCTGCGTGGTATGAAGCTGGTAAAAAATGGCGGCTTTTTAGTTACCAGCAGTTGCACCAACCTTGTTAATCCTGAATTGTTTTTGCAAACTATTGAGATGGCTGCAAAAGATGCCCGCAAAAAAATACGGCAGGTAACCTTTAGGGCACAAGCCAGCGACCATCCCATTATATGGGGCATGGAAAATACCAATTACCTTAAGTTTTTAATTGTTGAAGTGTCTTCGCAATTATAGAAACACTGAATTATCTTATTACCTGGAATTTGCCTGCTTCCAGCAGCTTACCGGTTTTATCAACCAGGTGAAAAATATAGAGTCCCCGATAATAGTCGTTGGTGAGGGTGAGGGTGATCTTATTAGAGTTAACAGATATTTCAGTCATTTTTCTACCGGTGAATGAATATATCTGTAATACGTAGTTATTTTTATCCGACTCGTTGGGGAATTCGAAATTAATAAGAGAAGTAGCCGGGTTAGGGTAAAATTTTACAATGTTAACAGGGTCGTAACCGTACAAATCACCCGGCCCGCTGCCCGCATACACAATCCAGCCCATAAGCAACATACATACCAGTGTAAGGCTTATTTTTTTGCGATAGTAAAATAGTTTGTGTATAAATCTCTTCATTTAACCCACATTACATTAGCTAAGATACATAAAAAGCCGCCCTTTTGCAAATAAGACCGTTAAAAGTTTTTATTAAACATCCTGCCATTACCCGTGCAGAACATCTAGTATTTTGTTAATGGCGCTAAAATCAGGCAAATCACCAGGCGTATTGCATACTTCTTCATACATTATAATACCGTTTTTATCAATCACAAAAGCCGCTCTTTTACTTACGCCCTGCATTTCAAAAGCTGGGAAAACATCATATAATACCTCGTAAGCCTTTGAAGCATCTTTGTTAAAATCACTCAGCAGTGTAAAATTCAGTTCTTGTTCTTCTTTAAATTTCTTTAGTGTAAAAAGAGAATCTACCGAAATGCCAAAAACGGTTGCCTGTAAGTGGTTATACAGTTTTATATTGTCCCTTATGTAACACAACTCTTTTGTGCAAACACTGGTAAAGGCCAGCGGGAAAAAAAGTAATACAACATTTTTGCCCCTGTAATCCTGCAGGGTTACTTTATTTTTATCGGTGTCGTACAAGGTAAAACCAGGTGCTTGCTGCCCTTTAACAATGCTCATACAGAAATTTTAGGCGCTAAACTACACTGTTAACAGTTAACTAAGGCAATTAAATGTAATTATCAGCCAAATGTGTATTTTTAAAATCTCGGGCAAAGTACTGCATCCTGGGTGCTGTTACCCCTTTGCAAAAAGCCGGTATAAGATATTGAAATCTCAAAACCACCCCGGCTCTGGCTCACCGCCTTTAATTGCGAAACATTAGCATCGTAACTAAACCCGATAGAAAATGGGTTGTAGTCCAACTTAACAACTGGTATTATTGCATCTCTTAGCCGCAGGTATCCGCCAAAATGAATAACGTAGTCAGGCTTGTCAGGGTCGGCCCCAATCTTATATGAATACATGGCCCCTGCAATAAGTTCGTTATACCCGCCCTGCTTGCTGGCATCAGCGTCAATAGTAAGGTACGACATTTCGTCAAGCCCAAATTTAACCCCTGCAGATACCACAAGGCGGGGATTTAACTCAACGGGCGGGTTTACGTAAAATGAATTTTGGGGGCGGTTAAAATGGTGGTATGCTACCCCTATAAAGTAATTATCAGTCTGGCTGCCTGCAATAGAAGAATTGAATGATACACCTACGCTTCCGTCCCAGTAATGGTAATTAAACTGGGTAAGTGCCTCGCCATCGGCTAAAGATGGGTTGTATCCTGTACCGTCGTACTGGTTATTGGTAGTTATTTTTGAGCGATCAATATTACGCCCTACGTATCCCCCCATAAAACCAACTGACAAGTACTTGTTTTTATCGCCGCTAAGCGCTTTATGATAGTTAATGGCAGGCAGCACATTAGAGGTAGTAAAATTGGTACTTCCCGCGCGGTCATACAGTACCTCCATGCCCAGGGTAACAAAATCATTTCCCCTGCCTACCGGCTGTTTGTATTCCACATCAATAGAGCCGGTTTGGTATGGTACTGTAACGCTGCCCCATTGGCTGCGGTAAACGCTGTTAACGCGCACATCGCCATTAAAAATACCAGCCAGCGATGGATTGCGTAACAAAGGCGCTTCAAAAAATTGGGAAAAGTGCGGATCTTGTGCATAGCAGGTACAGCTGCATGCAAATAATAGCATGGCTATGCTTAAAACGTTTTTCATTGTATTGGATATTGTAAGCGTAAAGATACTATCAGCATTTAAAAAAAATTATTTTTTGCACTGAATTTTTCATTTAAAATCACTTAAAAACCCGTTTAACGCAATAAAGTAACATTGCCGTGCGTTGCAAGCACCGTTCCATTGTCGCAAATCACCTCTATAGTGTACACGTATACATCAGAAGGTTGTATCTTACCTTTATACTTGCCGTCCCATCCATTTAAAATATCATTTGCTTTTATATTTATCCTGTTAAATACCAACTGTCCCCACCGGTTAAATATCCTCATTGATTTTATATTGTAAAGCCCGGGGCCGCGGGGATAGAAATAATCGTTTACCCCATCGCCGTTGGGCGAAAAAGTGTTTGGTACAAAAAGGCTTTTTTGGTTACACAGTACAGTAATCGTATAATTTGCCGAAGCAGAACAACCGTATTGGTTAAAAACAGTTTCAGTATAAGTAGTAGTTTGCTTTGGCGATGCCACCGGCTGGGAGCAATTGTTGCAGGAAAGTCCATCCGGGGGCGCCCATAGCCAGCGCAATACGTCCGGGGAATACACGGAACTCATAGTGTATTTATCCCCCTGCATAAGAGTAACTCCTGTATCTTTAAACGATACAGATGGTACGGGGAATACTCTTACTTCAGCAGACGCAGTTGCTGAAAAACAACTTTTTGTATCGCTGCCCGTAACCGTATAAGTGGTTGTAACGGCAGGTGATGCCACCGGGTTACTTATACCAGGATCGCTAAGGCCGCCGGCTGGCTGCCAGCTATAAACTTCGGCGCCAGAAGCATTTAATTGTATAGTATTACCTGCGCATAACGTATCAATAGGCTTCAGGGTGATTGTAATGGGACGTTTAACATCAATTACCAACGAATCAATATTTGAACAACCCGCTGCACTTGTGCCTGCAACATAATATGTAGTAGCCGTATCAGGTGTTGCTACAGGATTATTGCAGTTAGTGCAGCTTAACGATTGGCTGGCAGCCCAAACATACGTAGTTGCCCCTGACGGCTGTAGCGTTATTGATTGCCCCAGGCAGGCAACCGAATCAGGGCCGGCATCTACTGCTGGTAATGGGTCCACTGTAATATTACCCTGCACAGTATCAGCACATCCAAACTCATTAGTTGCTGTTACCTGTACGGGAAAGGTATTAGCTACCGTATATGTATAACTTGTAACAGGCAATGTATCGTTAGCGCCATCACCAAATTGCCACAACCAATTTATAGTTCCTGCGGAAGCAGTATCTGCAGCCGAAAAATTTGCCATAGTATTAATACATACCGAAGCAGGGATATTTGCCCGTACAGCAGGCGCAGGATGTATTATAATATTAACGGGCGCACTATAAGTACTTGTACAACCTAAATTGGTTTGCAAGGTTAATATAACTGTTTTACTGCCCTGCGTAGAATAATAATGTGTTGTAACAGGCCCGTTTACAATATTGCCGTCACCAAAATTCCAGGTAATAGCTTTAAGCGTATCGAAAAATATTTTTGAAGAGTCACTAATTATTACCAATGCAGAATCACAGCCTACGGCAGCATTCAACCCAAAACTGGCCTGTACATCAGCTACCCGTATGCTGTCTTCCGTATTTTCAACTTCTACCTGGCAATTACCGGTTGAATCAATAATTGTCAACTGGGGCATATAGGTGCCAGGCACCTTGTATGTATAGGTATAATAAGGGGTTGTAGTTGATTGTACTTCGCCATCGCCTAAAATCCATGTATAAGCTGCAATATTTTTACCAGTAGCTGAAAAATCTACATTACCGGGTTTGCAAATGGCAGTGGGAGAGTAAGAGAGTTTACCCGATGGACCAAATACGATAAGTTTTTGGCGGGCAGTATCAAAACAGTTACCATGCCCCTGGGCTATAAGCAACAGGTTATATGTACCGGCTTCAGTGTAAAGATGTTGCGGGTTTGTAATATTTGACGAATTACCGTCACCAAACTGCCATGTAAGAAATGTATACGAGGTAGAAGTACTTACCGGCTTTATTAGCCATGGAGGGCAATAGTGTGTAGTATCAGTAATTTTAAACGATGCCACAGGGTTATTAATTTTTATATAGCCGTTTTTCACAATACTTGCCGGGCAGCCAAACTTATCGGTAATATTAAGTGATACGGTGTAAATACCCGGCGTACTATACGCATGCTGCGGTGATGGCAGGGTTGACGAGCTGCCATCACCAAAATCCCAGCTATAAGCAAGTAATATGCCCTGTGAGGAATCAATAAAATTTACAGGTGATGAAGAACACCTGGTAAAATCTGTTGAAGAAAAAGCAGCCACCGGTTTTGTAATTGTATCAAAATGGGTATTGGGAGTTGTATCGTAACAGCCATACTGATCAACAACCTTCAGTGTTACCGGGTAAATACCGGCTGTAGTATATTTATGGTCAAAAGGCGCATTGGTATAGGTTTTGGTTACCCCATCACCAAAGTTCCAGATCCATTGTACAATGGGGTGCGGTACAGTATCCGGGGTTGATTTGTCGGTAAACATTATTGTGCCATTAACACAAGTGCCACCTGGGTTGGTAAAATTTGCCCTGGGCCCAAATACATGCATTTTATGTGATGCGTTTTTTACAGTATCTCGACAACCTAAATAATCTAATACTACAAGGTAAGGGGTAAAGCTACCGGATTTATTATACAAGTGAGTAACCGTTGATTTATTGGCGCCAAAGCCGGTGTTAACGCCATCTCCGTACGACCAATAAAAAGAAGTAGCGAATGCAGGATCATAGTTGGCTGAAAACGTAATGCGGGTGTATTTGCAAAAGGTAGTTTGTGCCGGCATTGTTGAAAATGAGACAGCGCTGTTTGCAATAACCACCGTATCGGTTTTAGTACTTGAGCAGGCATTATTTTTTGCTGTTAGTTTTACCAGGTACTGGCCTGGCGATGTATAAGTATGTGAGGGGTTTTGTGCTGCAGAATGCTGGCCATCCCCAAAGTCCCATGACCATTGCGAAGCATTAATATTTTTGTCTTTAAAATAAACTGTAGAAGGCTGTCCGCATTTAATGGAATCGTTAAAGTTCGCAATAGCTCCTTTTACATGTATATAGCCCACAATCTTTTCGTCGGCAATACACCC
Organism: Chitinophagaceae bacterium; assembly: GCA_035547455.1. Taxonomy (GTDB): domain Bacteria; phylum Bacteroidota; class Bacteroidia; order Chitinophagales; family Chitinophagaceae; genus JABDFW01. The sequence continues at coordinate 1,843 of DASZUX010000464.1, read as the reverse complement.
GTTACTGCCAGCGGTAAGTGTAACAGTAAATGTACCGGTATCAGCATACGAATGCGAAGGGTTTTGAACTGTGGCCTGTAGTGATTTATCGCCAAAATCCCAGTTCCATGTTGTTATATTACCTGTTGATTCATCCGTAAAATGTACAGGGGATGAGCCGCATACTTCCTGCGGGGAGGCAGAAAACTTAACTACCGGTTTATTGCCTACCTGTACCAGGTTATTAAACTGTTTTGTACTGGTGCAACCCGATGCAGTTGTAACCTTTAGTTTTACCGTGTAGGTACCCGGGGTGGTGTACTTATGTACAGGCGACTGCGAAGAAGCAGTACCGCCATCCCCAAAATCCCACAGGTAAGTTGTTACGGAATCCCCGGAAGAAATTGAAGGAGTAAAAGTAATATCCTGGTTAACACACCCGGTAAAATTACCGGTAACACTATTAATAACCGGCGGGCCCAGCCTTACATATTGCGATGCAACCAATGTATCGTTACAACCGGTTGCGCTTTTAGCAACCAGCGTTACATCATATATTCCGGCCTTTGTATAAGTGTAAGATGGATTTTCATTTGCGGAATTTACCCCGTTACCAAAGCTCCACAGGTAAGTTGCTGCGCCTGCCGAAGTGTTTTGAAACTGTATGGCAGATGGCAGATTACAGGTGCCCCTGTCTCCTGTTGAAGTAAACGAGGCAACAGGTTTATTTGCCACAGTAATTGTTTTGGTAATACTATCGGTACATGTTCCAAAATCAGCCACCAGCCTTACATTGTATTGCCCTGTTGCTGTGTAAGTATGGCTTACTGATTGCCCTGTTTGGGTGCCGCCATCGCCAAAATACCATTTAAGGCTGATAGGCGAAGGCGATGAACTATCGGCAAAAGCAATCTTTTTGTTAACACATGCACCTTGTATAGTACTAAAGTTTGCCAAAACGGTACCAATTCTGATGCTTTTAGTTACAGTATCACTACACCCCTTTGTAGTAGTTGTAATTAACTGTACGTTATAAATGCCATTAGCAGTATATGTGTAAACCGGGTTGGTCTCTGTTGAAGTGTTGCCATCACCAAAAAGCCATTGATAAGAAACCGGAACTGGCGTATTGACCGTATTGGTAAAAGTTACTTTTGTAGGTGGTGTACATGCGTTTTGATAACTATAATCAAAATCTAAACTATTAACACCATCTACTTTTATAACATTCTGTTTAGTTACAAAACTCGCGCATCCAAAGCTATTGGTTACAGTAAGGCTTACACTAAAAGTATCAACTGTTGAATAAGTATGTGCGGGGTTTTGCCGGGCAGACAATTGCCCGTCGCCAAAATCCCAGTTCCAACTGGTTTCACTTCCTGACCCGGCACTGCTATTGTCTTTAAATGCAACAATTAAGGGAGAACAACCATCCTGCGGCGTAAAATTAAAGTCAACAGCGGGTGCTGCATACACGGTTATATAGTCAGTTTTTACAATAGTATCACTATTGCCTCCGGCGTCGGTTACAGTTAGCGTTACTGTGTATTTGCCAGGAGTTTTATATAAAGCGCCGGGATTAGCCAGTGTTGAGGTAAGACCATTACCAAAATTCCACGAATATGAAACAGGAGAGCCTTCAGAGGCATCATTAAACTGTACAACAAGCGGCGAACAGCCAGCATTTGAGGACGAAGTAAACCCTGCCTTTAACTGCGAAAAGCCTGTAGTACTTAATAGCAACAAAAAAATTACCGCGCCAAATTTAATAGCACCGTTAGCAAGGTTTTTCAAAAGAAGGGTATTTTTTAGTTACCAATAACAAAAAAGAAGCCAACTTACCGGTTAGGCTTACTTTTTTGTT
>DASZUX010000463.1:0-24529 GCA_035547455.1 Chitinophagaceae bacterium | reverse complement strand
GACTGGAAACAGTGGTACTATTTTGATCCTAATAAAGCGCTGCAATATTTCAGTGCTCAAAACAGGGGTAATTACAACATATCATATAACAATGGCAACCCATTTATAACTTTTTTTGGGCAGGATAACATGGCGCCGGGGGTAGTAACTTACCCCATTACAGCGCAAACAGCTGACTTGCCTTACCCTGAAGCAGAGGTATTGGTAGCACCCAATCTTGCTGCAGCGCCGGTTGCTTTTGATTTCAGCAAATTAAAATATTAGAGTTACTAAAAATGCTTATATGAAAAAGATACTTTTTTTAATAGCCCTTGCAGGAATAGTTTTTATTGCCTGTAAAAAAACAAGTTCGGGTGGCGGGCAGCCTGTAATTAAGCAGGTACGTACTGTTGACACAACAAAGCGGGACAGCTTTTTTACCCAGGCAATGCCAGGTACGTTAATAGTAATACAGGGCGAAAACCTGGGCGGGTTGCAGGCTGTTTATTTTAATGACACATCTGCCTACTTTAATCCTGCTTATGCAACGGATAATAACATTATTATAACCATACCATCAACTGCACAAACCAGTGCAACAGATCCAAGTGTGCAGAATGTAATTAAAGTTGTTACTGACCATGGCACAGCCACTTACTCATTTACGTTGTACCTGATGCCGCCGCAGATAACATCTATTTCGTTTGACAACAGTGGCACAATAGTTTATATTAACGGAAGCAATTTTGAGGGTATCCAGAAAATTACTTTCCCTGTGCCTGGCGCAGACACTGCTTTGTCTTACGAGGTTAATAAAGAATATACACAAATTAAGGCAGCTATTCCCCCCGGTGTAGCCTTTACCGATTCACTGCGCGTATATTGTACTTTTGGTACCGGGTCATTCCCGTATCCACCGCCAATGACGGTTACCTCAGTTTCTAACGAAAACGGGGCAGCGGGTTCTACTATTACCATCAATGGTACTAACTTTATAGGTATAACTAAAGTAATTTTCCCCGGTGGTATTGAAGGTAAGAATATACAGGTTAAGAGTGTTACACAATTAACTGTAGAGGTACCACCGTCAATATCTACCACCGATTCGCTGAAGATAGAAGGGGCTTTGGGTATTGCTGCAGCGCCCCAATTGTATGCCTCATATAATTCACACCCTTCGCCTGGTTACCTTTCAACATTTGAACAGCAATGGGCCTCAGATAATACATCATTTGTAGGCTGGACCGGCGGTTATGCAGATGAGGCTACAACCACGGCTAATTACCCGAAGGGAACAGGTGCTTCTGCTGTACTGCTTCAGAGTAGCCCGATGTCAGCCAACGCCGGCCCCACATCGCAGGGCAATCCTGGTTTGTTGCAGTTAAACGAAGTACCATGGGTGGCCAATACTTCTCAGTCAATAGACGGTTATTCACTCAAGTTTGAATTATATGTAAAAACACCATGGACTGCTGGCGAAATATGGATTGGCGTTGGAGGATGGTATGGGTGGAGTTCTTACACAGCAAGATTTGCCCCATGGGAAACTGCCGATGGTGGTAAGTACCAGCCAACAGGCTGGGTAACGGTAACCATACCTTTAAAAAAGTTTTTAACAGGAAATGAATTCTGGCAAACTGCTTACAATGCTTCCGGTAACCCGGCCAGTAAATTTTCTGATTTTCCGTCAACCGCTATTGCATTTATGATAGCAAACGACCAGGCAAAGGCGGTGCCCGCAAACTCAATTAACATAGCAATAGATAATGTGCGTATTGTAAAAGGGCAATAGCCAAATATTTTTATAAAAATGATATTATTAGGAAATAAAATAGCAAGCTTAGTTCTTTTAGGTGCAATTATCTGCCTGCCCTGCTGCAAAAAAAATGCTGGTATCAATGGCGATGGTAACCAGGGGGGCGGCACTGGTGGTGGCAGCAGTTCAGCCTATCCGGTCATTACCGATTCCGTGTACAAACCAACAGACCCCTCAGTTGCTGCGAGCATTGGTTTTTTTAGCGAGGGGTGGAAATCAAAAACCTTTGCAGTACCCGGTACAGTAACCGGCATTGTACCGGGCGGTGCTGCCACAGATTCACTTACTATTAATGTAAACAACGTACTGGTTAAAGTGCCGCCGTATGTATATGGCAATAACTCTAACCTGTGGATGGGGCAGGTAGTAACACAGCCGGCATTAATGAAGTATATAACTGACCTTAGCCCTAATATTATAAGAGCGCCTGCCGGTAGTGTAAGTGACGTTTATTTTTGGAATGGCACGGATGCGCATCCTGCGCCTGCCGATGCGCCGGCTAATTTACTTAATGCATCAGGAACTTCATCTGCTGCCGGGTATTGGTACGGGGGTAATACAGCCTCGTGGACTTTTTCACTTAATAATTATTACTCCCTGTTAACGCAAACCAACAGTACCGGCATTATTACGGTTAATTACGGGTATGCAAGGTATGGTACCAGTGCCAACCCGGTAGCTGCGGCCGCCCACCTGGCTGCTGATTGGGTACGTTACGATAATGGCCGAACAAAATTTTGGGAGATTGGCAACGAGAGTTATGGCAACTGGGAAGCGGGTTATTTGATTGACCAAAGCCTGAATAAAGACGCCCAGCCTGCTGTTATTACCGGGGCATTATATGGCAAGCATGTAAAAGTATTTGTTGACTCAATGCGTAAGGCCGCAGCCGAAGTAGGAGCCACTATATATATAGGCGCCACCCTGTACCAGGACCCGCCGGCTGATTGGGCAGATAACTCCACAAAAACATGGAACCAGGGTGTGCTGCAAAATGCGGGCAGTATAGCTGATTATTTTATTGTGCATCATTACTTTACTGATTATGCAGCCAATTCATCCGTTGCAGACATACTGGGTACGGCAACTACAGTGCCTTCAAATGTAATGTCATATATAAAGCAGCAGGTTGCAGGGGCGGGCATAAGTATGAAACCTATTGCTTTTACAGAGTGGAATATACAGGCAACAGGCTCAAAACAGGAAGTGTCGTATATAGCAGGTGTCCACGCAGCGAAAACATTGGGTAGCATAATTAAAAACGGTTTCGGCGAAGCATCCCGCTGGGACCTTGCCAATGGGTATGCCAACGGCGACGATATGGGTATGTTTAATTCGGGCGATGAGCCAGATGCACCACTCTGGAATCCCCGCCCGTCATTTTATTACATGTACTATTTCCAAAAGTTCTTTGGCGACAGGATGGTGTACGACACGTTACGTGCGGTAAATGCAGATATAACAACATACTCTTCAACCTTCTCTTCAGGTCAGGCAGGTACTGTAATTATTAATTCAGGCACACTTGGTCATATTGTGTCTGTTGACTTCCAGCATTTTCCTGCGGGTTCAAAATATTATTGGTATGTGTTAACAGGGGGAACGGATAACGGCGATTTTTCCGGCCAGGTATATGTAAACGGTAGTGGTCCCTCTACACCCACAGGCGGTCCGCTTAATTATAGTTCCGTTAATGCATACGGCGCACAGCTTACAGGTACTATAAAAGTAAATGTACCACCGCTTAGCGTAGTATACCTGGTAGCTGACAAAAAATAAATATGCTGCCGTCCGCAGCGCTCAATGATACTTGAACAACGGGAAGGCGTAAGTTTGGTTTTTCCCGTTGTTTCACGTATCACTAAATAAATTGTCTTTCCTGTAACCGGCACCGGCCCTTATATGGCGGTACTTTCATCGTTTTTCGTATGAAGAACTTAATACTCCTTTTGTTGGCAGCTGGTGTGGTAATACAATCCTGCAGAAATAAGGATGATATAAAAGGACTTCACTTTACTATTTTGCCTTCATCGCAAACAGGTGTGCTGTTTAATAATACCATTACAGAAGATGACAGCACCAACATGTTTGTTAATGAATATACATATATGGGAGGCGGGGTGGCAACTGCCGATTTTAATAACGATGGGCTGGAAGATATATTTTTTGCAGGTAGCCAGGTTAGTTCAAAATTATACCTGAACAAAGGGGCTATGCATTTTGAAGATATTACTGAAAAGGCCGGAGTAGCTACCAGGGCATGGTGTACCGGTGTAAGCGTGGCAGACATTAACAATGACGGTTGGCCGGATATATATGTATGTGTTTCGGGCAAAGTACCCGGCAGCAAAAGGGGCAACCTTCTTTTTATCAACCAGCATAATCTCACTTTTAAGGAAGAAGCTGCTGAATATGGCTTGTCAGATACATCTTATTCAACACAGGCTGTATTTTTTGATTATGATAACGATGGCAGGCTTGACATGTACCTGCTAAACCATGCTCTTGATGACTCCCGCCCTAATGATATGCAGGATAACAAGACTGACGCAACTTCGATAGCATCTGACAAGTTATTCCATAACGTTGGTGATGTTGCCGGCACAGGCCATCCTGTATTTAAAGATGTGTCGAAGCAGGCCGGTATTATAGAAGACGGCGACGGGCTGGGCGTTATTGTAAGCGACCTGAATAAGGATGATTATCCCGATATATATGTATGTAATGATTACATACGTAATGATGTAATGTGGCTTAACAACAAAAACGGCACATTTACCAATTGTATAGCCAACGCTGTTAAACACCAAAGTTATTCAAGCATGGGAACCGACGCGGCAGATATTAATAATGACGACTGGCCCGACATCATTACGCTTGACATGCAGCCGGAAACAAATGAACGAAAAAAAATGATGTATTCGTTTTTGAGCGAACAACGGCACGAGGTTGAAATGAATAAAGGCTACCAACCACAATTTATTCATAACATGCTGCAGTTAAACAATGGTACCAGAACCATGGAAGGGAATGCGGAACCATATTTTAGCGAGATAGGAGAGATGGCAGGTATAGCCGAGACCGACTGGAGCTGGAGTGTATTAATTGCAGACCTTGATAATGACGGATGGAAGGACGTGCATATTACCAACGGGTTAGGCCGCGATCCAACAAATATTGATTTTTTAGAATACCGGCATAATATGGCAGTGCAAACGGGCCTGCCGGATAATGATGCAAAACAGCGCAAGGGCTTTGTGGAGCATCTTGCTTCGATGGGACCTTTGTTGTTGCGTAATTACCTGTACTTAAACAAAGGCGGGCAGCAGTTTGAAGATGTATCTTTGAGAGCAGGGATAGCGGACCCTTCCATTTCAAATGGCGCTGCTTATGCAGACCTGGATAACGATGGCCGGCTTGATATTGTTACAAACAATATTAATAGCGATGCTTTTATTATGCATAACGATTCACGCGATAATGGCGATAAGGCATCCAATAACTATCTTGCTATAAAACTTGCAGGAGACAGCCTGAACCGTTATGGCATAGGCGCCGCAGTGTATTGTTACAGCAAAGCCGGTGTACAACTGGCAGAACAATACCCGGTAAGAGGATATTTATCTACTGTTGATGAGCGCCTGCATTTTGGCTTAGGCGCCAATACTGTTGATTCTGTTAAAGTAATATGGCCCGGTGGAAAAGAACAGCTAATAAAACAACCTGCCATCAACCGGTTACTACAGGTAAATATTAATGATGCTTTGCTGCCCGCAGCATCAATACAGGATAGTGCTGCCATGCAAATATTTAAAGAGGTGACCGGTAAAAATGGTACGGACTTTTGGCATAAAGAAACATTCTTCTTTGATTACCAGTTTCAACCGCTTATTCCACAAAAATACTCACAGGAAGGGCCTTTCATCAGCACAGGCGATGTAAATGGCGACGGCTTGGAAGATTTTTTTATCGGCGGCGCTTATAATCAGCCTGGCAAGGTGTTTCTGCAGCAGCCAGGAGGCACGTTTAGTGGTAAAGAACTTGTTGCCGGTACTAAAAACGAGGAGGATATGCAAAGCATTATTTTTGATGCTAATGGTGACGGCAAACCCGACCTTTTGATAGCCGACGGAAGCAGCGAATTTGAAATAACCTCGTCATACTACAGGCCAAGGTTATATTTGAATGACGGTGATGGAAATTTTCATTTAGACGAAACAGCTTTCTCTCCTGTTATCCGCACGCCTGCTAAATGTATTGCAGCGGCAGATATGGATGGAGACGGCGACACTGATATATTTATTGGCGGCAGGGTAGCGTTGGGTACCTATCCTAAGCCGCCGCGCAGTTATTTGCTGAGGAATGACCATGGCAGGTTTACTGATGTTACAAATGCTGTTTGCCCCGCCCTTGAAGATGCCGGATTACTTAATGCTGTTGTGTGGGCGGATGTTGATGGCGATAAAAAGCCAGATTTGATAGTGGCAGGGGACTGGGCACCCGTAAGAATATTTAAAAATAATGGGGGCACATTTACAGAAATTACAGGCACCGCCGGGCTGGACAAATTACCCGGCTTATGGCGTTCGTTGGCAGTAACGGATGTTGATAATGACGGCGACCCGGATATTGTGGCCGGTAACCTTGGGTTAAATAACCCATACCACATTACTGGGCAGCACCCTGCACAACTGGTAGCAAAGGATTTTGACGGAAACGGCATTATAGAACCTGTATTTTGTTATGCCATTAAAAATAATAATGGTGATTATGAACTGTCATGCGGTATATCCCGTGATGAATGGGCCAGGCAGATGCCATCAATCAAAAAGAGGTTTGAGCAAAATGCAGCTTTTGCAAAAGCCACCATGCAGGAAATATTTACCCAGGACATGATGGCGGGAGCTATGGTGTTACATTGTAATGAGGTAAGAAACGGTTATTTTGAGAATAACGGCAAAGGGGTTTTTGCTTTTCATCCTTTTCCATTGGCAGCGCAAACAGCACCCATCAATACATTGGTGTGCAGCGACATAAATGGTGATGGAATTAAAGATATTGTAGCTGCCGGGAACGAATACCAGGCCAAGGTAAGTGCCGGCCGGTACGATGCTTGCTATGGCTATGTGCTTTTAGGTATGGGAAAAGGAGTCTTTGCAATACTGCCGCCCCGTGCCAGCGGCCTTATAATTGATGGCGATACCAAAGACCTGAAACTAATGCACACTTCAAAGGGTTTGCTGCTGCTGGCTGCTGTTAATAATGCAGTACTTAAATGTTTTAGTATTAAGTAACCAGGTTACCCACCTGCTTTAAATACCAGATCCTTTCCTGTTTCAGTGTAGTATATATGCTGGAATATGTGTAATTGAGATAGCAGGTGCATTACAAAAGGCTTTTTAACCCGGTGCCCTGTGACGCTAAAAATTTTTTCAGCATCGCCCACTGTAATTACAAAATGACCATCCGTATATATATTACCCTTTGGCATAAAACCGCAGCGTTCTAAAATAAAACGATTAATGAATATAGGTCTAAGGCTGGCCAGGCTTGCGCTTTGGCTGGCATTATTCCCGGCAACATTTACGCACACTTGCCCATTTTCAGCAAAATCAACAAATTGTGCATATTGCCCATTTAATGTAAGCCAGGCGCCGGGGCGTAGGTCCTTTATTAAAATATGCATATCAACAAGGAGATGTATTAAATATTGAAATTAATTCCAGCGCTGCAACTTTGTTTTTCGCTGACTGAAGCATATCGCTAAATGCTAATAATTCGTTTGCTGTAAATAAAAAACCAATACTTGCAAACGGGGGGGCTATAGCAAAACTTTTAACATCGGCCGGTTGCATTTTGTCTAAATAGCAGCATGCTTTTTCAGCCAGTTGCTTCAGGCACACAAACTTCGCACAAGTAATAGTAACAGCAAGCGTGCCAGCAGCAATCTGGTAATTGTTACAATTTTTGCAATGTATCACGTAGCCGTTATTGGCCAGGTAAAGCGTTTTAAATGTGCACATAGCTGTTTTTTCCTGTAAACATCGCTATATGTGCAACGGCAACTTTATTAATTGCGGAATGCTGTTTACGTTAACGGGAACAAAATATTACGAAACTGCGATAAGATTAGTATCGCTATGTTAGTCAAATGTCCTGATTGTATTTCTAAACATAATATGGGTTACAGTTCCATACTGACACAAAAGGGTAGTGGTTCATTAAAACCTACCCTCTGTTTCTTATATGTAAAAAGCTTTTACGGTGTAGCCATTACAGGACGAGTATATCCTTCTACCAGTTTTACGCGTGTTTTGTCATGCTGGTCTGTCAGGTTCTTTAAAAAATCACTTGCCCAAAATTCAACATCATAATGTTCAACCTGTTCATACAGGCGTTGCATGCGCATTTCCCTGTCTTCTGCAGTTAACAGCAGGGCCTGCAACAGGCTATTTTTTAGTGAGCGGATGTCGTAGGGATTTGTGAGTATGGCGTACGGGAGTTCCACTGCCGCACCCGCAAATTCTGATAATATAAGCACGCCCTTGTCGCCCGGTAATTGGCCTTGTACCGCAACATATTCTTTTGACACAAGATTTAATCCATCTCTTAACGGCGTTATCCAGGCAATGTCTGCCGCTGCATAATATGACACTACTTCCTCAAAAGGAAAGGAGCGGAAAAAGAAACGTACCGGCACCCAATCCATTCTTGCATATTTTGCATTAATACGTCCAACGGCATGTTCAAGATCATGCTGAATTTTTTCGTAAATCTTCATGCCCTTCGCAGGGGGGGTGCAAATATTTACCAGTTCAACTTTTCCATGAAATTCTGCATACTCATCAAGAAACTGTTCAAATGCGAGTACTTTTTCAAGCGGCCCTTTTACATAGTCTAACCGCTCAACACTTAATATAATTTTTTTATTGCCAGACCGAGCTTTTAACTCTTTCACTTTGTTTATTACCGGTTCTTCCTGCATCAGGTCTTTTATATAACGCACATTTGTGCCAACAGGGTTTGCACCCATTCTTACCTTTCGGCGCCCTGTATCAAGTAACGTAGTCATTTTATTTACACCCAGTGCGGTACTGTAAGTTAAGAACCTTGGGGCACACTCCGTTGATTCAACCACTTTAACGGGGAAGAGACTCTTCGCAACATCAACAAAATTTTCAACATACCGCGGTATGTGAAAGCTAACATAGTCGCACTGCAGCAGGCTGCCTACTATTTCCCTTCGCCATGGCAATATGTTAAAAGTGTTGGCTGCCGGAAAGGAGGTGTGATGAAAAAAGCCAATTTTTAAATCGGGGCGTAACTGGCGTAATATACCCGGCACCATCCACAAATTATAATCATGCACCCAAACAACAGCACCGGGGTCAGCCTGCTCACTTGCTTTTTCTGCAAACTGCCGGTTGATGTTTACAAAATAGCCCCACTGGTTGTGGTCAAATTTTACTTTATCAATAAAAGAAAAAATAGTAGGCCAAAAAGCTTCTTTTGAAAACGACTTGTAAAAAATTTCGATTTCTTTTTTTGTAAGGCCTACACGCGATGCCATCAGGTTAGGCAAGCGTTCTTTATCAATATAAATATTTCTAAGGCTTTTGCTGCTGTCAGGTACTTCTTCCCAGGCAATCCAGATACCTGGCCTGCCGTTTTCAAAATAACTTTTTAAAGTTGGTATTATACCGTTAGGGCTTTTTGGGGGCACCAGTTCAATACGCCCGTTTAATTCCTTTTTTTCGTACGGAAAACGGTGATACATCATAATTAACTGCTGGGAACTGCTTTCGTGCCTTGTTATTTCTTCTTCCCTTATATCATCTGTCAATTCGGTAAATTCGCTAAAATTGTTAAATGCCTCAAGTATGCCGCCTGCCCCCTCTGCGTTGGCCATATACACTTGTGGAAAGTTTTTAGTGGCCTCAACCAATTTTTTCTCTGAATTTCCTACCACAACACCTTTATAGCCGCAGCGGAACATATCTATGTCATTCAACGTATCACCCGCAACCAGCACATCTTTTTCATCCGCCTTAAGCAGTTTTAAAAGCTGTGTAAGAGTTGACCCTTTGTTTACACCTTTAGGAAGTATGTCAAGAAATTTATTTACGGAGTAAAGTATATCGCAGTCCATTGCGTCAACTCTTCTCTTTACTTCTGTCAATATTTTCTCGTCATGTGCGTAGTACGAGCAGCGGCGCTGTTGCGGCACTGCCTGGTACTCAATATCAAGCCCCTCAAGACATTGCATTATATTAAATGAGCCGGGCCATGTTTTTTCAATAGGCGCCTGTATTTCATCTACTGGCTCCAGCGTATGACCATTTACTATCGTAGCTCCTACATCACAAATTATATAGTCTGGGGTAGGTATAATAGGGTCGTTTAAAATTGGTATAACGCTTTCAAGACCCCTGCCTGTAACATAAACAAGGATAATAGAAGTGTTATTGCGGATAAGCCTGTACAATTGCTGCTTATGCAGGCTTTTGCCGCCCAAAAAAGTACCATCTAGATCTGTTGCTAATATCATTATGCTAATAATTGAATTAAACTAATTGTTTTTCTATAAGCTTAAACTCGTGAAACGGATTGGCATGCAAGTGTAATACGCGGTACACGCAGTTAATTAAAGGCAGGTTAAGTGCCAGTTTTTTAAGCACCTGGTATAATTCTTTAGAAGCGTTATACCCTTCTGCAACCATTTCCATTGCCTGCAAAGCTTTATGCAACGGAAATCCCCTGCCTATAAGCTTGCCAAGTGTTCTGTTGCGGCTGTAATCGGAATAAGCGGTCACCAGCATGTCGCCGAAATATGCTGAATTAAAAAGGTCTCTTTTTGCCGGGCAGGCAACAGCTAAAAATTGCTCAATTTCGCGCATGGCGTTAGAAGTAATAACTGCCTGGAAATTTTCACCGTAATTAAGGCCGCCGGCCATGCCAGTGGCAATGCCTATAATGTTTTTTAATATAGCTGCATATTCAACTCCTTTCGGGTCGTTGTTTTGAATTGTTGTTACATAAGGAACACTTATTGCCTCGCATAACTCATTCAATATTTTTTCATCCTGGCCGGCTATGGTTAAATATGTCTTGCGTTTCATTGCAATTTCCTCGGCATGGCATGGGCCGGCAAGTACCATTGCCTGCCCGTTTGCGGGAAAGTAATTTTCAACATATACGGCAGGGGTATTACCGGTTGATGGTACAAACCCCTTTACAGACACAGCTAATTGTTTGTTTTTAACCCATTCTGGTTTTATGGTGGCAATAGTTTGCGCCAGGTAAGTTGAAGGCACAGCTATAATTACAAGCTGCGAATCTTGCAGTGAAGCCTTTACATCTACATAAGTTGTAATGTTTTGTGTTTCAAGGTCAGCATAACTCAGGTATCGCGGGTTACGGCCCTGCACGCGTATATGTTCAGCCTGTTCGGCGCTGCGTACCAGCCACGAAACATGCAGTCCGCTTTCACTCGTCGCTTTCACTAAGGCAGTTGCCCAGCTTCCGCTTCCAATAACGGTTATATTTTGTAGCATGCGCAAAGCTACCCATGTGTTATTAGGCTGTTATTAAAGGCAAATTAGAAAGCTATTAGAAAGGGGGGAAATGTATTTATTTAGTACCTGCAACCGGCAAAAGAATTGTAAAGGTAGTGCCTTTATTAATAACTGAAGTTACTTCTATTTGCCCCCTTTGCAGCTTAATAATACGCCGTGTAAGCGACAGGCCAAGGCCAAAGCCTGCTTCGGCGTCACTGTCATCGCTGCGGTAAAACGGTTGAAATATATGCTGCAATACTTCGGGTGTCATGCCCTTGCCTTTGTCTGTTACAGCAATTGAAATTGTATTTTTCTTTACTGATAGTTTTATAAAAGCTGTATTATCAGGCGAGTATTTGCACGCATTTATTACAATATTACGTACGGCGCTGAATAACAGGTCTTCATTGCCTAAAACAAGCATTTTTTCGTCTTCTTCCGGCAAGTTGTCAAAATTTAAACGTACCTGGTAAAGGGCATTTGCCTTTGCCATTTCGCGTGGCATGCGCATTAAAACTTCATCCACTCTTACCAGGCTTATTTCAATACCGCCCGCTGTGCCGGAGGCTTTGGCGAATGCCAGCAGTGTTTGAGTGAGCTTATTAAGGTGACGTATGTCGAGCAATACTGACTGCATGGCGTTTCTGTATTCGTCGGGCGTACGCTCTTTTTGCAGGGTAACTTCCAGCTGGCTTGATACCGAAGTTAATGGTGTTGATAACTCATGCGAGGCATTTGCTATAAAACGGGCCTGGGTTTTAAAGCTTTCTTCAAGCCTGTCTAACAAATCATTAATAGTTTGGTTTAAATAATACCATTCATCTTTACTTTTACCAGCCTCAATTCTGCGGGCAAGATTTTGTGCCGATATTTCATTTACCTCATCAGCAATCTTTTTAATAGGTTTAAGTAGCCCCGCAGAAAAAAAATAGCCACCTGCAACGGTAATAAATATTCCGCCCAAAAAACATATTATTAATACAAACCGCAACTGCTGCAGGTTTTGCTTACCTTCTTCGTCGTATGCTGCTGTAATAATAATAAGATGATTCTCTTTGTCACTATGGTGGTAGGCTACAGCATCCCTGTTTCCATCGCTGAAATAGGCGTACTGGTTGGCTTTTGCTTCTTCTACAATAGCCTGTGTAACCGGAATGGTGTCATCAGGATTATCTGAGTAATAATAAACACGGTTATTGTCAAGGTCAAACGCCTGTATGGTTTTGTTTACCATGGTAGCTGCCGTGGCAGCATCAATTTTTTTTAGCAGGCCGCTGTTAAATGTTTCCGATTGCATTAACAGGTGTGCGGTAGTAACAGCGCGGTTTACAAGGCGTGTGCTAAAGTTTTTTCTGCGGTTTTGATAGGAAAAGTAATATATGGATGAGCAAACCAGCGAAAGTATTGCAAAACTTATGATAGCAAAAGACAATGTAACTTTTAATCTTACTCCCATTGTTATGCACTTTCTTTTAAAATATAGCCAAAACCCACCTGTGTTTGAATAAGTTTTTCTTTAAAAGGTTTGTCAATTTTGTTTCGCAGGTAATTTATATATACGTCAATAACATTGGTATTTGTGTCAAAGGCCATATCCCAAACATTTACTGCAATGTCAGCCCTTGATACCACGCGGTTTTTATTTCTTAGCAGGTACTCCAGTAATTGTAATTCCTTTGCAGTTAAATTAATCAGCTTACCCTCCCTCCGCACTTCCATATTGTCAAGGTTAAACTCAAGGTCGGAAGCATGCAAAATATTGCCTGTTGGCAGTTGCTGCTGCATAGTGCGCTTAAGCAGCACCCGTATTTTAAGCAGCAGTTCTTTAAATTCAAAAGGCTTTACAATATAATCGTCAGCCCCGGCATCGTACCCTTCAATTTTATCGTTCAGTGTACCTAATGATGTTAGCATTATTACCATTACTTCTGCATTTTGACGGCGTATATACCTGCAAAGTTCAAAACCGTTTATACCTGGCATGTTAACATCCAGTATAATAAGATTAAACGGGTGGGCGTCAAAAATTCGTTTGCCAATATTGCCATCATAAGCCACTTCAACATGATAGCCATGTTCAGCCAGGCCAAACTTTAATGTGTCTGCAATTTTTTTTTCATCTTCAATTATTAATATCTTCCTTTCCTCCATCAGCGGCTTATAAAAATTTTGCCAAAATTAGTTATTTAATAACCGTTTGGTTCTAATAAAATTTTAATGTGTGTTTAACGGCGGCCTAATAGTGTACAAACATCTTGCAACCATGTTATTAAGTAAATCGGTTAAATATGACGCGCTCCTTTTGCAGCATACTGGTGCCGGTTGATTTTTCAGCCAATACAAGCGTTGCCATTACAAAAGCTGTATGGCTTGCAGGGCATAGCGCCAGTAAAATTCATCTTTTACATATTATTACAACTACCTCGCAGGCAGGCGGGTTAATTATGCAGGGTATTACAATTACTACTACTGCACGCCCAAGATATATAGAGGAAAAGGTGAGGCTGCGGCTTAATGAAATAAAAAAATCTATTGAAAAACAAATGCCGGGCAGCGAGATTATTACAGAAGTAGCATACGGCGACATGATACAAAAGCATATTATTGAATATGCCAATATTATACAACCAGACCTGATAATTATTGCCAAAAATAAAAATCATGACTGGCTTACTTTTTTGAAAATGGTGAATGCCAGTTCCATAGCGCATCATACCAACTGCCCGGTGTTAACAGTTAAACCCGGTTCGTTGCCTAATAAACTTAAATCAATAGTTATACCTGTAGGATCATTTGTTCCTTTAAGGAAAATTGAATTGCTTACTGCACTGGCTAAAAACTGCAGGCCGTTTGTACATCTTATTACGATAGATGGTGAAAATGAGTTTGGTCATAACCCCGGCATATTTCTCGAAACATACCGCATGGTTGCCGAGAAACTGCATTACCCTGTTACTTATGTAGTGGTAAAAGGAAAAAATGCTGCAACGGCCATTTTGCATTATTCAAAATCGGTTATGGCTGATATTATTATGATTAATCCCAATGAAGAATCTAAAATAAACCCCTTTTTTGGCGTTCAGATAAATGACCTGATACAACCCACCTCATCAATGAGCGTGCTTACAGCAAAGCCATACCTGGAAAGCAATATTAACAAACTGGCAGAAACATTCCGGCAGGCGCGCGGGTTAACAGTAGAGAATTTATATAGAACAGAAGACAAATAAATATAAAAAGGCAGCATTATGAATGAGTTTTGGAGTAATGAGTATTTAGGAATCTCTCTCTCTAAATGGATAGCAGTTGCTGTAATAATAACAACTCTGCTGGCTGCTAATATTGTTAACCATTTAATAAAGAGAAAACACAAAATGCAGGCTGAAAAAAATACCGGAACGTTTAGTTATTTTCTAAAATCAATGTTAAGAAAAACCCTCATCCCGTTATTAACTTTTATTATAATTTACTATAGCGTGCGCTACCTGGTAGATAACAGCCGTGTTCTGTCTGTTATGCATACAATAATGCTTTTACTTGTTTCCTTTTTTGTGTTGCGCACCTTATCTGGTATCATACACTTTATAGTACTGGTTTTTTTTAGTAAGCAGGAAGACGGAGACTTGAAGCAAAAACAGGCTGGCGGCCTTATAACGGTAATAAAAGGCATTATCTGGATAATGGGGGCTGTATTTGTATTGAATAACCTTGGCTATAATGTTACAACTATTATAGCCGGGCTTGGTATTGGCGGTATTGCAATAGCCCTGGCAGCACAAACCATTTTGGGCGACCTTTTCAGCTATTTTGTTATATTGTTTGACAGGCCTTTTGAGATAGGCGATTTTATTATAGTAGATAGTGATATGGGAGTTGTTGAGTATATTGGCATAAAAACAACAAGGCTGCGAACTTTAAGTGGTGAGCAGCTCATCTGTTCCAATAAAGCGCTGACCGATGCGAGGGTGCATAATTTTAAGCGTATGGAAAAGCGGCGCGTAGTGTTTAGTATAGGCGTAACTTACCAGGCAGAGGCTGCCATGCTCAGGAAAATCCCCAAAATAGTAGAAAATATTATTACTGCACAACAGGATGTTACATTTGACCGGGGACATTTTTCAGCTTTCGGTCCATCCAGCCTGAACTTTGAATTTGTATATTATATTTTAAGCTCAGATTATAATATGTTTATGGATAGGCAGCAGGCTATTTACCTGGAGATATTCAGTGCGTTTGAAAAGAATAATATTGATTTTGCGTACCCTACCTCTACCGTATTTGTTAATAATCAGCAGGTACCGGAAAATCACCAGCCAGTGTTTCAGCATCAGTAACGACCTATGGGGCATTAATGCAAATGGTTTCGTTTGTTTTTCAGGGCATGTATAGTAATATTTAACTCAAAGCCTATCAGCAGGATAAAGGAGTTGACAAAAATAAGCATCATTATCATGAGTACTGTGCCTATTGAACCATAAAAGCGGTTATAGTTGCTGAAATTCTGTGCCCACACAGCAAAAAGCCATGTTGTAACTGTAATTAATATGGTGGCAAATACAGCGCCTGTAGATAATAATCGCCATCTTTTTTTTACTGAAGGAGCGTATTTATAAATAAATGCAATTGAATAAAGAAACAGCAATACAATTATAATCCACCGTAAGCCCTGTATAAGATTTTTGGTATGCGCATTTTTAATTTTAAGCGATTTTAAGATAAATATAAACAGCTCACCCTGGCCTGCCGATATAAGTGCCGTGGCTATAATTATAATGATAGTAATTAAAATAAGTGCCACTGCACGCATACGTTTAAACAGGAAGTTTGACCGGTGTTTTTCCACTATTGATCTGTCAAAAGTCCTGATGATACCCATCATAGCATTGGACGAATAAAATAAAGCCAGAACAAAACCAATTGAGAGTAAACCGCGTTTAGGGGAATTAAAAAAATCATTTAGGAAGCCAATGATAAATTTACGGGTTTGGTCATTTGGTGAAATATCTCTTACAATTGAAAACAATTGTTTATAAATCTCCTTTGAAATAGGCAGGTAGGGCAGAAGCGTAAACAGGAAAATAGTAGCTGCCGGTATAGCCATTACCATGTTGAAAGATATAGTTGCAGCCCTTTCATTAAGGCCAATGTTTTTTACCTGTTTGAAAAAAAACTTCCACACGTCATAAATGGGCAGACCATATAACCCTGGCAAGGTTTTTCTTTTGCTCCATTCACGTATCCATGTTACAGGACGTGATTTTACTAATATGGTTTCTAATCTTGTCAAATGTTGTATTATGTTTTTATTTTAACAGCAGACTGTCAAGTCTCTCGTGGTATTGCTTTGCATACTGCTCATGTTCCGCAAAGGTCGTACTAAAATGATGGCCGCTGCCATCACCTTTTGAAACAAAAAATAAAAAATTGGTGGCAGGTGCATCTAACACAGCATCAATAGTTTTTGCCGTGGGTGTGCAAATAGGCCCCGGTGGAAGCCCCTTATGGCGATAAGTATTGTATGGGGAATTAACATCAAGATGCCCGTATAATATGCGCGTTAAAGAAAAGTCCCGAAGGGCAAACTTAATAGTAGGGTCAGCGCCGAGATACATGTTGCGGTGCAGCCTGTTAATATAAACGCTGGCTATGGTACCTTTTTCATCATCCTTGCTGGTCTCTTCCTCCACTATAGAAGCCAAAATAATTACCTGCAAGGGAGAGAAACCCAAATCAGCCGCTTTTTGCTGCCTGCCGCCTGATGCCCAAAAGCTATCTGTGGTTGCTTTAAAGGCGTATAATACTGAATCAAGCGTTGTATTCCAATTAAAGCTATAGCTTTTGGGGAGTATAATGGAGAGCAACGAATTAGTATCCACGCCGAATTTTTGAAGATAGGCCGAATCTGTAAGCATTTTAAATATGGTAAGGGAATCACTATTAAAGTTTTTTGAAACCAGGTGGGTTAGGCCTTGCTTTGTTCTAACCCTGCCAATATTTAGTACAACAGGCTGCTGCCTGTTGGCCTGGAATATTCTTATTATATCAAAAAGATTTTGGCCCTTTTTTATTTCAAACCTGCCGGGTGTTACATTTTTCCAAATACCCAAACTGTTACCAATTGCCGAAAGCAAACTTCTGCGGGTTATAACATTTCCTGTATCAAACTGTTGTAATATCTGTGCTTTGGCTTTTGTTCCGGCAGTTACATAAATATATTTTGCCCTGCCGCTGAAATTGGTAACCGGGGTAAACAGCAGGAATAAAATAACCAAAGCAACAATTCCAAGGCCAATACACAGGTTACGTAGCGTTTTTTTCATGCGGATGACAAAGTAATAAAAAACCCTGCTTTATAATTAAAGCAGGGTTAAATAAAATTTTTTTAACTGCGTTTACTTCGTTGTAGCAGGTTGTGTAGCAGGCACAGTTGTATTGCCTGCGGGTTGCGCCTGTTGTTGCGTTACCGGCAAGTTATTGATTGTTGCAGAAGAACCCCTTATAAAGGCGGTTGAAAGAATGCACAAAAGGCCTATTACAATTGCAAAAAGCCAAGTGCCTTTTTCCAGCACATCGTTAGTTTGCTTTACGCCCATAATCTGGCTATTGAAACCACCAATGGTGCCGGCAAGACCGCCGCCCTTGGGATTTTGCACCAATACAAAAAAAGCAAGTAAAAAACAAGACAAGGCAACCAGTATAAAAAAGAACAAAGTCATATCAGAACCCTTTTAATTTTTCAATTTTGGATGCAAAGTAAGCGGTTTTGGACGGATCTAAAAAACTTAATTTTATATAAACCTGTATGGCTTTTTCAGTCATACCCTGCATTGCCAGTACCTCCGCCATTGTTTCTGTAACAATCTCTTTTGGTTCATTTGAGCCTGCGGCAATGTCCTGTACCTTATGTTCGGCTGCTTCATCAATACCCAAATCAGCAGGGGCGGGGCTTACCCGTTTCATTTGTTTAAGCCAGTCAGTAAATTTTTTTACCTTAACTACCAGCACATCCTGTTTTTGCTGCTCATTGGTCAGCTTAATACCCTGGCTGGCAAAGTAATCAACCGTATGGTAAGGTTCAGTTTCAATCGGCAGTGGTGTTTCTTCCGTTACAGGTTTATTAAATTCTGCTAACTGGCCTTGCAATACTGATGATATTTTACCTTCAATTGCAGGGGAGATATTAGTAATAGCCTCTTCGGCTTCAGCATCTGCATCCTCGTATTCTTCTTTAGAAGGTTCACTTTCTGCCAAAGGCCCTTCAATATATTCTTCTTGTTGAGCCATAGGGTGCTCATCTTCCGCGAGAGCGGTTGAAACAGCGTTGTCTTCATCCAAAGGCGGTTCTGCATTAGCCAACTCAAGTTCTTCAACCGCCTGTTCGTTTTCCTGTACTGCTTCAATAATCAATTCTTCCAGCGCAGGGTTCCAACTTTCCATTTCTACAGCTACCTCTGCTACAAAATCGGGCTCATCATCAGCCCCGGCCGGTTCCCCCGTTATCCCGGTTTCGCTTTCTTTTGGGCTTAATTCTTCCCGGGCTGGCTGTACAGGAGTTTCGCCGCCGGATATAGATGATATTTCCGTTAAAACCGGGGTGCCCGTTGTAACGGGCTCTATAAAGGTTTCTTCATTTAATTTAAAATGAAGCCAGTATGGATTAGAAAAGTGTAATGCTGCCGCCTCTGCAAATCCAGTAGCGTTTGCATGCTTTTCAGTCATCGCTTTTTTTGCCAGGAGGAATTTTAACGGGCCAAAGGAGGGATATTGATTGCATAAGATTTGCATCTCCCCGATGGTTATATCATCGGCAGCGTGTTTGCCAGTAATATGCTGCAGGATTTTATTTTCAGTTAATACACTCATTACTTACCTGGGGTGAAAGTACAACACTGTTACCAACTTGAAAAAATACGGTTGAACATTTCGTCGCTTAAATTTTTAATTATGTTGTCAAGTAGCTGGTTTTCAGCTTGTGTGAGCGTAAGCGTAGCAGAAAAATCAAATGGCAGGCTAACATCAAACTCTTTTGTTTCATTTTTTAAAGTATTGTTGAAAATGATGTGTACGCCTACCGTTAACCGGTTACTTGATGTTTGCTGGTTGCTTATGCCTGATGTAGTTACTGAATACTGGCTTATATACCCGCCAATAATATAGTCAGCCGTTTCTGTATTTACAAGACTTGCTTTGCGTACATAACTTTGCACCTTTTGCTTAAAGGCGTCTGTCAGTTTAGGGCTAAGCTGCGGGTTTTGAATACCGGCACGGTTATCAAAGTAGCCGATTTTTATTGTTTTTACATTATCCGGTACGCTTACATCG
This sequence comes from Chitinophagaceae bacterium, assembly GCA_035547455.1. Taxonomy (GTDB): domain Bacteria; phylum Bacteroidota; class Bacteroidia; order Chitinophagales; family Chitinophagaceae; genus JABDFW01. The sequence continues at coordinate 4,855 of DASZUX010000463.1, read as the reverse complement.
CGGAAGGAATAAATACCGCATGAAGTTAAAGCTGCTGTGCATGCAACAATAATCGCTGCTAATTTTATGCGCACATTAAAGCGGGCGTTGCTTTTATTATTCACTAATATCATATTCTTTCAGCTTGCGGTATAAAGTCCTCTCACTAATCCCGAGATCCAGCGAGGCATCTTTTCGCTTGCCTTTATGTTTTTTAAGCGCTTTTTCTATCAACTCTTTTTCTTTGTCCATGATGTTCAGAGATTCTTCCACCTCTTCATGCTGGTGTATTTCTCCGTCATGATGGTTATCTATAATCACCGGCTGGGTGCTGCTTATGGTAGCTGGCGGGCTATAGGCCACGGGGGGAATTACGGCAGGCATATCATATACCTGTTTTGTATCCCCGCTAAGCGCATAATCATTAAGCAGCGATTCGTGTGTATGCCTTGCTGCAGCGCTTGCCATTCCCGGGTTCTGCAAAATTTCAAGGAACATTTTTTTAAGTTCCGTAACGTCTTTTTTCATATCAAAAAAGAGTTTGTATAAAATCTCTCTTTCGTTGGCAAATTCCGCAGCAGGTACAGCATTGCCGGCAAGTACCGGTAAATTGCTTGGTGCTGCTTTCTCAGGTAAAAAGCGTCTTAGCTCAGCGGCTGTAATTACCTGTTGCTTGCTCAGTACCGATATCTGTTCTGCAATATTCTTTAATTCCCTAACATTACCGGGCCAGGCGTAGTTAATTAACAGGTTTTTGGCTTCATCGTCAAGCTGTACGGCATTAGTTTTATAGCGCTCAGAAAAATCTATTACAAATTTCCTGAACAGGAGGGGAATGTCTTCTTTCCTGTCACGAAGAGCAGGTACACGGATGGGTACGGTACTGAGGCGATAATATAAATCCTGCCTGAAACGGCCATTTAATGTAAACTCCAGCAACTCCCGGTTGGTGGCTGCAATAACCCTTACATCTGTTTTTTGCACCTTTGATGAGCCTACACGTATAAATTCCCCGGTTTCCAGCACACGCAGCAGCCTTGCCTGGGTACCCAAAGGCATTTCTCCAATTTCATCCAGGAAGATGGTGCCGCCGTTTACTGTTTCAAAATAGCCTTTCCGGCTGTCAACAGCGCCGGTAAATGAGCCTTTTTCATGCCCGAAAAGTTCTGAATCAATTGTCCCTTCAGGTATGGCGCCACAGTTTACAGCTATGAATGAATTATGTTTGCGTGATGATAATGCATGAATGATTTGCGAAAAAACCTCCTTGCCCACGCCACTTTCTCCCACAATTAACACACTCAGGTCTGTGGCTGCTACCTGCACAGCCACATTAAGCGAATGGTTTAATGCAGGTGAGTTGCCTATTATGCCAAAACGATTTTTTATTGATTGAATGTCCATGCTAAGCTAAATTTTTCGTTAATGCCTGCTTCCATTTTGTTAAAGTGCCCAGGTATGTACCATGTTTTACGTGATGCTGTTTGAGCAAACCGGCAATTATGTTCCATTAACCTGTTCATTTATTTTTCTTGTGTCCTTTTCTTTCTATGTTACTTCCTGCTGATCTCCCGGTATTTCCTGTTATACATATTCAAAATCTTCAAATCCGGCACTTCAATCAGCGCATAAGCTATAAATGCACCTGCCGCTGCTATACTACCCGCCATGCTTTTATCTTTCATGGGCCTTAGATTTGTTATGAAGGCGAACAGTAATAGCGAATATTTTATGCTGATTTTCATTTTAGCATAATTTTTAAACTACTATCTCTCCGAGCAGGGTTGCCTGGGTACAGTCGTTTACCTTTACCCAAACATAATCGCCTTTTTGCAGGCTGTTGCCGTTTTTAGGAAATACAATTACTTTGTTTTGTGTGTTCCTGCCCATCCAATCCCTGTCGCTGCGTTTGCTTTCACCTTCTATTAATACTTTGAACGTTTTGCCAATATCTTTTTGATTGCTCGCCAGCGAAAGCCGGCCCTGAAGCGCTACAATTTCCTGCAGCCTTTGCTTTTTAACATCATCCGGCACATCATCCATATAACGTCTTGCTGCCAAGGTACCCGGCCTTTCACTGTAAAAAAACATATAGCTCATATCATACCCGCTGTACTCCATTATTGAGAGCGTGTCAGCGTGGTCTTCGTCTGTTTCAGTACAAAATCCTGCAATAATGTCACTGCTTATACCGCAGTCGGGCATTATCACCCTCACCTGGTCAATCTTTGCCATATACCATTCGCGGGTGTAGGTTCGGTTCATTAATTGCAAAATCCTCGTGCTGCCGCTTTGCACCGGCAGGTGAATGTATTTGCAAATATTTTCGTACCGTGCCATGGTTTGCAATACATCCTCTGTTATGTCCTTGGGGTGCGATGTGCTAAAACGCACCCTTAACAGCGGGTTAACCAGTGCTACCATTTCAAGCAGGTTGGCAAAAGTTACTGTTTCTACTTTTTCTCCCGGCATAGCTGGCTTAACCCAATAATAGCTGTCAACGTTTTGACCCAGTAGCGTTACTTCTTTAAATCCTCTTTCAAAAAGGTCCCTTGCTTCAGCTACTATTGAATAAGCATCACGGCTTCGCTCCCTGCCCCGGGTAAAAGGCACCACGCAAAAACTGCACATATTATTGCAGCCGCGCATGATGGATATAAATGCAGTTATGCCATTGCTTTCAAGCCGTACAGGCGAAATATCGGAATACGTCTCATCCCTGCTGAGCAGTACGTTCACAGCTTTCTGGCCTGTTTCTGCTTCTTCAATAAGACCTGGCAATGTGCGGTATGCATCCGGGCCTACCACCATATCCACCAGTTTTTCTTCTTCCAGCAGTTTTGCCTTTAACCGCTCTGCCATACAGCCCAGCACACCTACAAGCATACCTGGCCTGGCTTCTTTTACCTTCTTAAATTCTGTCAGGCGCTTTCGTATGGTTTGTTCAGCCTTTTCTCGAATAGAACAGGTATTCAACAGCACAAGATCTGCTTCAAGGTAATTGCGTGTTGCTCCAAAGCCTTCATTGTGTAAAATAGACGCTACTATTTCGCTATCGCTGAAATTCATCTGGCAGCCATAGCTTTCTATATAAAATTTTTTTGCGTAAATATTTTCATCCAATTCAAAAGGCGCATAAGCTTCGCCTTGCCTGTTTTCATCATGCGCGGTTTGTACTGTTGCCGTCACTTCCATTTTTCGATGTATAAGTTTAGTATGCAAAAATAATTAAAAAGATGTTAGTGTCAGTTTGGCAGATTGTTAACTATTTTTTTAAGGTATGTAAAGCTATATTTGCGGCAGTAAATGTTTATTAGCCGGGCACATGAACAAATCAATATTCCTTTTACTGTCTTTTATTTCGGTTAGCTTGCTTAGTTATTCACAAACTGATATTCCTGTAAGACAATTGCCGACAGAAGTTTTCAGAACAATTACTAAACCGGCGGATACAATAAAGTACACCTGGAAAAGGGGGGGCGTCTTTAATTTTAATATGGCTGAAGGCTCACAAAAAAACTGGGCTGCCGGCGGCGATAATTTTTCAATAGCACTTACAAGTTATGTAAACTATTACCTGTATTACCAGCATAAAAACCAGACATGGGATAACAATCTTGACTTTAATCTTGGCTTTATAAAAACTACAAGCATTGGCGCAAGAAAGAATGACGACAGGTTTGATTTTCTTTCAAAATATGGTATAAGGGTTGATACATCCAATAAACTATTTATTTCTGCATTATATAATTTCAGAACACAATTTTTTAATGGGTTTACTTACGACGGGGCGGGCAACCGTACACTATCATCCACATTTCTTTCACCTGCATACCTTATATTGTCTGCCGGTATGGATTATAAACCCACTAAAGAGTTATCCATCTTCTTTTCCCTGCTTACTGACCGTGCTACAATTGTAACCAATAATACATTGTCAAGAAAGGGGCTATATGGTGTTGATTCGGGCAGCCATGTATTTAACGAGTTCGGTGGATTTGCCTCTATCAACTATTCACATAGTTTTGGTAAAACGGTCACCTATAAAGGAAGGGTGGATTTGTTCAGTAATTACTCAAACAAGCCACAGAACGTGGATATGTATATGACCCACTTTATCACATTCCAGGTAAACAAATACCTTTCAACCACCTATGCGCTAAATCTTATTTATGATGACGATGTTAAGCTGTTTGGGCCTTTGCACACCAGCCCGGCCCTGCAGGTACAAAGCCAGATTGGTATTGGAGTAACTGTGCCGTTTAATATCAAGCGTTATTAGCAATATTTTTTTTATACTGTACTATTTCGCAACCAAATTGTAAAATATAGCCATTGTTATCTTTTATGGCAAACTCCCGCATGCCATATTCAAAATTTTCAATGCCATAATAAACAAAAGGGGGGTCTTTAAGCTTCTCCCATAAATTATCCACTTCATCGCAATAAAAATAAAAGGTGCCGGTGCAAGCGGGTTTATCAAAGGCTTCGTGCGTGTTGGGTAAAGCAAACATAATGCCTGCTCCATCGCGGTTAAGGTGCACCCAGCCCCATTCCTCATTATAATTACTTATTGTAAAGCCAAGTTGCGTGGCGTAAAACTCCATGGTGCCTTCAAGATTGGCCGTCCACAGCATTGGCGTAAGGTTAAGTAAACGCATAGCATTTATTTAAACAGCCTGCAGCAGCTTTATTTTTTTTACAAGCCAGCTTTTGCCTGCCGGTATAATCCAGTTACTCAGCAATTCTTGTTTCGTAGCTACAAGATTATTAAAATATAACGTACCTGCAGTTACAAAGCCATTTTCTACTGCATAATTTAATTGGGACAAGGGTATCAACTGAATTTTATCTTTTACATAAAAAGCCATCATTT
>DASZUX010000462.1:0-7992 GCA_035547455.1 Chitinophagaceae bacterium | reverse complement strand
GGAAAAATGCAACCAATAATATTAATATAGCTTTATTCTTAGTCATACAATGCATTTTAAAAATTAAAGTTTACACCAAATGTTATTGTGCGTGCCTGTGGGTAAGCGGCGTAATCAACGCCTGCTGTTTCGGGGGCACTGCCGCCGTTTGAGCTGACCTCAGGGTCAAATCCATAATATTTGGTAATTACAAACAGGTTTTGCGCCTGCAGGTATAACCTTAACGATGTAAAATATTTGGCAGTTTTGGGTCTTACTGTATAGCCAAGGTTAACAGTGCGCATACGAAAGAAGGAAGCATTTTCTATAAATTGCGATGAGTTTTGTATATAATTTTCAAAGTACAGAGATGCGCGGGGTATATCTGTTTTATCTCCCGGTTTTTCCCAGCGTTTATTTACTATGGTTGCATTATTGGCATATACCTGGTACAAAACATTATTCTCATCCCAACCGCCGTCACTCCAGCCCAGCGTCTGGTAAGTGGTTCTTATAAGATTATATACCTTGTTGCCTATACTAAACTGTGTTGAGAACGAAAAGTCCCATTGCTTGTAGTGAAACTCATTACTCCAGCCGCCAAAATAATCAGGGGTAGCTTTGCCCAGCACCTGGTTATCATTATCATCAATCACCCCGTCGTGATTAAGGTCTTGATATTGCGGGTCGCCTGTCTGCGGGTCAACACCCAGGTATTTAATACCCCAGAACGTACCCACAGCCTGCCCTACTTTTAAAATGTGTGTATGAAACAGGTCTGTGTAAGCGCTCAACAATTCGTTATCCGTGTAAAGTGACTTAATTGTGTTTTTAAGATAACTGATATTGAAACTGGTTGTCCAACTGAAATTCCTGGTTTTAACAGCATAGGCGGAAAGTGAAAATTCAACACCCTTATTTTCAATATTGCCTGCGTTTGTAGTAAACGAGCTAAAGCCAGAAGTTGAAGGCAGTGCAGCCTGCGTAAGCAGTTCTGTACGGTTACCTTTGAAGAATTCAACGGATCCGCTTATCTTCCCCTGCCATAATTCATAATCAATTCCCACATTAAACATCTTATTGCGCTGCCAGGTAAGGTCTTTATTGCCTATGTTAACAGGTTTTAACCCGGCATTTCCATCATATACTGTAGGCGCCCAGTAACTCTGGTAAGGAAAATCACTGCCTACTTCCTGGTCACCCGTCAGCCCGTAGCTAACGCGCAACTTTAAACTGGTAAGGGTATTTGAATGGTCTAAAAATTTTTCTTTTGTAAGCACCCAGCCTGCCGATACAGCAGGGAAAAAGCCCCAGCGGCCTGCAGGATTAAACCTTGAGGAGCCGTCATAACGGCTGCTTACAGCCAGCAGGTATTTACCATCGTAATCATAGTTTATCCTGCCGATAACTGAAGCCAGCCCCCACTGGTAATTGGTTACCGGCGCTTTTTTGATTACCGATGCGCTGCCAATGTTTTGCAAACCGCTTCCTTCAGGAAAGCCAATACCAACATCGTAAGTTCTTTCGTATTTTGAAGACTGTGCTGTAAAACCAGCCAATGCAGTAATGTTATTCTTGCCAAACTCGTTCTGGTATGTAAAAGTATTTTCATTAAGCCATGTTAAACCGCGATAGGTACCTTCTATGGCTTTACCACCAGGCGCGGCCTGCCCATCAGTTGTAATGGGGTCAAAAAACTGGTTGTCAACAAGGTTTGTATAATCAGTGTTAAAGGAACTTCTGAATTTGAGATTTTTAGCAACATCAACATCGGCAAATACAGTACCGATAAAGCGGTAATTGGTAGTGTAGGCAATAATGTCGTTGGCAGACTTTATTGGGTTATCGCTTAACCAGCTTGCCTGGTATTCAGTATAATCTGCATAGCTGCCATCACTATTATAAACCGGCATTAACGGCGATGCCCCTATGGCATTGGTAACTATACCGGTATAAGTATCATCGTTAAAACTTCTGCGATTTCTGCCATAGGTAAATGACATATTAGCACCAATGCTTACCCTGTCGCTTACTTTGTTATCAAGGTTCATGCGAAACGCCGCACGTTTGTAAAAATTATCAATCACAATACCGGTTTGGTCAAAATAATTGCCGGAAAGAAAGAATTTCGTTTTGTCGTTGCCGCCCCGTGCTGATAATTGCAGGTTGGTTATAGGTGCGGTGCGGAAAATTTCATTTTCCCAGTTGGTATTAACATTTGTATGCCATGAATCAGGAAGCGGGTTGGTAAGCACTGCAGGATCAAAACCGGGGTCAAATAGTGTTGGGTCTTGCTGGTATAGTTTTAAATCTTGCTGACGCGCATCTTCCTCAAGGGCAACTAACCCTTTGCTGTCCAGGAAAGGTATTTTTCTTGATACATTCTGCACTCCTGTAAAACTGTTAAAGCTAAAATCGGTTTTGCCATTTTTGCCCCGCTTTGTTGTAATAAGTACAACGCCATTGGCTGCGCGCGCACCATATACTGAGGCTGCTGACGCATCTTTCAATATTTCTATAGATTCTATATCATCTGGGTTAATGTCAGAGATAGAGCTGATGTTTTGCCCCTGCCCAACTTCATCACCATCGGTAGTGTATGAAGTGGAAAGTGATGAGTTGCTTTCACTCAGCATAGGTACGCCGTCTACCACATATAAAGGATTGCTGGAACCGCGTACACTTACCAGTAACCCGGCGCCGGGTGTGCCGGAGGGGCTTGTTACAAGTATGCCGGCTACCTTGCCCTGTATGCTTTGCGCCAGGTTTGATACAGGCTGATCTTTGAAATCCTTATTTCTTATAGATGCCACAGCACCGGTTATATCGCTTTTCTTTTGTTTCAGGTAACCTGTTAACACCACTTCATTCAGCACGCTTACCGATTCATCCAGTTGTACCAAAAGATTATTGGCTGACGCACTGTACGATACTTCTTTTGCGCTGTATCCTATGCTTGAAAAAACAAGTGTGCCAGTTGCCTCATGCACTGTTAACTGAAACATACCGTCTGCACCGGTTTGGGTGGCTTCGTTTTTGCCTTTTACCTGCACGGTAACGGCCTGCAGCGGGGCGCCGTCTTTGCCCGTTACTTTTCCTTTAAGTGTAAGCAGGGTGTTTTGTGCCGTTGCAGGCAAAAATGCCATACATGCCAACAACAGCCATAGCAGTAATTTTTGGTTCATAAGCATAAATTATAGTGGCGTTAATAAAGTGTACGCATAAACAGCTTAACTTGCTTTTATCCAAAGATTTTTTACAAGATCAAGCTGTGGTTGTGCAATTTTCAGCACCTTTAAATACATGTTTGTTTCAGTTTCAAATACGGCTTCAATAGCCTGTATTCTTTCCATTAATTCAAGCAAATGGTTATTGTCCCTGCACTGAACGTTCAATTCAAGGTCATGCTTGCCTGATATCATTGCCAGGAAGCTTACTTCCGGCAATACAGATAGTTTTTTTGCCACCTCCTTTATGTATTTGGCGGGTTTTACTGAAATAAAAATGCGTGCATAGGCATGAAAACCAACTTTACCGGGGTCTATTCGGCCTATTATCTGTATTGTTTTATCTTCCAGCAGCCGTGTAACGCGGTTGCGCACGGTGCCAATAGATACATCCAGCTTTTTCGCCATTACGGTTAAAGACATACTGCCATCTTTTTGCAGTTCTCTTAAAATAAGATAATCAAGCTCGTCAATTTTTTCATCCGCCATTGGTTTGCATAATTTTTATTATAGCTGTTTAAAATTACATTTTTTTCATTTTAAAAAGCAAAAAGTAAGCGTTTTTTTAATATAGAGATATTTCTTTATTCTTAACAGCATTGTAAAAGCAGCAATTATGAATTAAAAAGTTACGGCGCAGTTAAAAGAAAAAACAAATTATAACGTTATAGTATAGATTGATTGTTAATTTGTGGCCCTTAATTTGTAAATATTCGATACCGGATGAAGAAAATTACCTTATTTACAGCAGTTTTTTTATTAGGTTGTATAAGTGCCCGATGTCAACGCCTTTCGATTGATGTAATGCCGGGCCTTATGAATTATGCAGGCGATTTACAACCAAGCTCTCTTACATTTAACCAGGCATGTATAGGCGCTGAAATAGGCCTGCAATACCAGTTAACCGATAAAATTTACTTACGGGCTGATTATCTTGCAGGCCAGGTAAAAGCTGATGATAAGCGCGGTATAAAAGATTTCGCCATACGGCGTAATCTTAATTTTAAAAGTATAATACTGGAAGGCAGCGTATCCGTTGAATATGATTTTTACAGACTTAGGATTGATAAAAATTGGACACCATACGTTTTTGCCGGCGTGGGTTATTATTTTTTTAATCCCTATACATACGATACTGCGGGCAATAAATATTACCTGCAGCCTTATGGTACTGAAGGGCAGGGGCTTGCACAATACCCCGAAAGAAAATTTTACAAACTGTACCAATTTAATATACCCGCAGGCTTAGGTTTAAAATATGCGGTTAGCGACCGGGTATCAATAGGTTTTGAAGTAGGCTTTAGAAAATTATTTACCGATTATCTTGACGACGTTAGCACAACATACCCAAACCAAAACGCACTGTCTAACGCCAGGGGGCCTGTAGCTGTGGAATTATCATTTCGCCAGGGTGAAATTAATCCGAATGCCGTTTATACAGATGGCGCCCTCCGCGGCAGCTCTGCACATAAAGATGATTATTACACCGGGCTATTCCGGCTAACATATACTTTGGGCGCAAATAAAGATGGTTTCTCCGCGGGGTACAAAAAGTCTGTTTCCTGCCCCAAACCAGTTTTATAATTACCTTGTTAGTTTGCCCCTCATTAACTTTGCGGGATGGTATATGCATCCCTGGAACAATGTCTCTTTGATTTAGAAAAGAACGGTCATCTCGCGAGGATTAAGGAAGAAGTTGATCCGCATCTTGAAATGGCAGCTATTCACCTGCGGGTACATGAAGCCGGGGGGCCTGCCCTGTTATTTGAAAATGTGAAAGGCAGCCCTTACCGTGCAGCTTCAAACATTTTTGGCACCCTGGAGAGAAGCAGGTTTATATTTCGTGAAACTTTTGAAAGTGTACAGCAATTAATAGCGTTAAAAAGCGATCCCTTTAAAGCGCTTAAACATCCCCTTGCCAATATAAGCAGTGGCCTGGCAGCCATAAAAGCGCTACCCTTAAAAAATCCCGGTAAAAAACCCGTACTTGCGCAAACAATAAGAATCTGTAAACTTCCTCTTATCCAGCACTGGCCCGCAGATGGCGGCGCTTTTGTAACGCTACCCCAGGTATATACAGAAGATGTTGCCCAGCCGGGCATTATGCACTCAAACCTGGGAATGTACCGGATACAGTTATCGGGTAACGATTATGTTTTTAATAAAGAAGCAGGTTTGCACTACCAGTTGCACAGGGGCATTGGCATACACCAGGCTAAAGCCAACGCTGTAAACCAACCCCTTAAGGTAAGTATATTCGTGGGCGGGCCGCCAGCACATACCCTTGCTGCGGTAATGCCTTTGCCGGAAGGCATGAGCGAGGTAACTTTTGCCGGCATATTAGGCGGCCGGCGTTTTCGCTACACATATATTGATGGATATTGTATAAGTACTGATGCAGATTTTGTAATTACAGGTGATGTACTGCCGGGTGAAAACAAACCCGAAGGCCCATTTGGCGACCACCTAGGTTATTACAGCCTCAGGCACCCCTTCCCGGTTATGCGGATACACGAGGTATATGCGCGGAAAAATGCTGTTTGGCCTTTTACCGTGGTAGGCCGCCCGCCACAGGAAGACACGAGTTTTGGCGAACTGATACACCTGCTCACCGGCAAGGCGCTGCAGGATGAAATTCCCGGGTTAAAAGAAGTATATGCTGTGGACGCAGCCGGTGTACACCCGTTGTTGCTGGCAACAGGCAGTGAAAGATATACGCCTTACCAGCCATCTAAGCAACCTGCCGAACTGCTCACCATTGCCAACAGGATATTGGGCACAGGCCAGTTAAGTCTTGCAAAATTTCTATTTATAACAGCAGATGACACTAATAAAATATCACCCTATAACGTACCGGCTTTTTTTGACTTTGTATTACGCCGTATAGATTTTACAAGAGATATCCATTTTTACACAAACACAACTATTGACACCCTTGATTATTCCGGCAATGGGTTAAACAGCGGCAGCAAGGTGGTTTTTGCAGCATACGGGGATACCAGGCGGGATTTATGTACAGAAGTGCCGACCTTACCCGCGCACGCAGGCCTGGCAGATAAATTACGCCTTGCCATGCCAGGCGTAGTATGTGCCGAAACAAAAAAGTTTACAGATTACATTTCTGCAGAACAAGAGTTAATGAGCATTAGCAAAGCGCTTGAGCCATACACTAACGCTTTGCAGCACATGCCGCTTTTAGTTTTATGCGACGATGCAGACTTTACCGCTGAAAGCCTGCGCAACTTTGTATGGGTTACTTTTACAAAATGCAACCCCGCCCGCGATATATATGGCATCGGCAGCTTTACTGAATTTAAACACTGGGGGTGCCATGGCCCGTTAATTATTGACGCCAGGACAAAGCCCCATCATGCCCCTGCACTTGAGAAAGACGAAAATATTGAGAAAAAGATAGATAAGCTGTTTGAAAAGGGCGGTAGCCTGTACGGAATTATATAAACAGCGATTTAGTAAAAAAATAGGGCCTGCTAGGAATAACTGGCCCTTTTTTCAACCCTAAACCCTTAAAAAACAAAGATAATACAGAAAAAATTATGCCAATATTATATAAGTAAGTTTAACATTTTAATTAGTGCACTTCCCCAAGGAAACAAAAAATAAGAGCAACCCCTTAATAATCTTAAAAAGATACTCATTATCAGGCATGTAAAACTATTAAGCCCCGCCGGGGCGGGGCTTAATACATTAATTTATAACTTTAATATCTTTCCAGGGCAGAAAAAAAGAAGTCACACTCAATGGCTGCATTTTCATCACTGTCGCTTCCGTGTACAGCATTTTCCCCCACTGATGCGGCAAATTTTTTCCTAATGGTACCATCTTCGGCATTTGCCGGGTTAGTAGCGCCAATCAGTTTCCTAAAATCAGCTACGGCATTGTCTTTTTCAAGAATGGCAGCTACTATCGGGCCGCTGCTCATAAAATTAACCAATTCAGCATAGAACGGCCTTTCCTTATGTATAGCGTAAAATTCCCCGGCCTGGTCTTTTGTAAGCTTTGTCCATTTCATTGCTTTAATAGTAAACCCAGCTTTAATAATCTGGTCTAAAATGGCGCCGGTATAACCTTTGCTGGTTGCGTCTGGTTTTACCATTGTAAATGTTCTGTTACTCATTGTTCCTGTTTTATTAAAATTGCTGGCAAAGTAAGGGCAACATTTTTACATTTTATAGCCTTACCCCATCAAATTTTGCCATTTTAACTACCGTAAAGCACCTTAACACGCCTAAATGCACAATTTGTTTTGCTGTGTGGGGCGAAAACATCAATTTTGCCGCCATTCTATGCAAGAGGTCCAGGGTATTTATCCTTTTTTAGAGCAGGCAAAAAAAATTGTCATAACCACGCATCAAAAGCCCGATGGCGATGCAATGGGGTCGTCGCTGGCATTAATGCACTTTTTAAAAAGCCACGGCCATAAAACTTCTGTAATATCACCTACCAACTGGGCAGGCTTTTTAAACTGGATGCCCGGTTGTAATGAAGTGACCGATTTTGAAAAAAAAACTGATACATCTAAGTTACTGGTAGCTGAAGCGGATATTTTATTTTGCCTGGATTTTAATACCATGCACCGTACCAAAAACCTGGAAAATATACTTACAGGGGCAAACTGTATAAAGGTTTTAATAGACCATCACCAGCAGCCGCAGGCAGAAGCATTTGATTATGGTGTAAGCGATGTAAATAAAAGCTCAACCTGCGAAATGGTGTACGATTTTATTATGGCATCCCCCTGGGCAAATAATCTCAATCTTGAAATGGC
>DASZUX010000461.1:0-16405 GCA_035547455.1 Chitinophagaceae bacterium | reverse complement strand
TAAATGCATTTCAAATATCCATGTAACTACCAGTACGCTGCATATTACCGCCAACAGGTAACTGTAAATGTAGCGGGCCGGTTTACCTGCTTTTTTTTGCCTGGTTAATATGTAATACAGTAGTATATTAATACCCCACATGTACAATACAAGACCAGTCATCAGTAAAACGGATATTATATATTGTGGGTTAGTGTACCGGTTTACTATAAACAGGGGTGTTACTGCCAGCGCAGCAATAACCGGCGAGGAGTAGAGGGCAACTGCCCAAAGTTTTTTTGTAAAAGTAACCGGCATCAACCCAAATATTTACAAACACAAATATTGCTGCACAACACTTAAATATCGCAAATAAAAGCCCTGTAACGGACAAAATAACAGGTAAAAGGTACAGGTTTTACGGGCTATTGGGGAAAGCTAAAAAAGAGAACCCCGGCAAGACTACCGGGGTTTTTTCAACCCTAAACCCTTAAAAACTGCAATATACAAAAAAAAGTTCCGGTATTATCAAAATTTAATTTCGGCATTTTCGTTCGCACAGCTATAGTTGACATTTATACCACGAACTTGTACATAATTAGCAGTAAATTGCCATAAGTACGTATTAACAAAACACATTTGCGTGCCGTAATTTTAACTTTCTATTTTTTATCTTTCATGGCCCCGTTACGCATTATACAAAGGTTGGCTGCCATAGCCTTGTTAGTTTGCTGCCAGTTGGCAAAAGCATGTGCGCAGGAAAATACTGTAGCCCCTAAAAGCTATTACACCAGCAATTTTGTTATTGATGGCATACCCCGCAATGTTTCTTTTTATATACCTGCCGGGTATGGCAAAAATGATACCTACCCGGTATTATTTGTTTTGCATGCCGATAATGAAAACGGGCGGGCGCTGATAAAAAAATACGGCAGCAATTTTGAGAAGCTCGCGGATTCGGCCGCATGTGTAGTTGTGTACCCGGATGCTGTTAAAGGGCACTGGAATACAAAAATGAGTGCGCAGGCTGCCGGCGACACTATTAATGACGCCGGTTTTATTAATATAATGATTGACTATTTTATGCAGCAATACAAGGGCGACCCCGGCCGCATTTTCGTTACGGGATTTTACAACGGCGGGCAAATGGCCTGGCGCATGGCTTGTACTGCAGCAAAAAAAGTGGTGGCCATAGCGCCTTTTATACCGTCAATAGCGGAGGCGCAAAAAACCTGCCCTGTTAATAATATACCGGTTTTTAACCCCGGCCAATACATGCCCGGAGCCGGGGGAAAATTAAGCCACGCGGCTATTAAGGCCGCTTTTAATTTCCTTCTCAATCACCCGGCTTATTAATAACCGGGTTAATACTGGTGAAAGGCGTCTGACACGAATTGCAGCACTACCGGCAGCGAAGCACGCCAGTACGTCCACGTATGGCCGCCATCCCTTATCCTGAATTCGTGTGGTATGCCTTTTTTTCGCATGGCAATATGCACCAAGCAGTTGCCCTCGTACAAAAAATCATCGTCGCCGTCATCAATAAACCAGCGTACTGATTTCTTTAAACTATCGGGCATATTGTTTACAAGGCTTACAACATTCTGGTCATTAAAATAATTTACAATAGTGCTGTCGGGCAAACCGGGGTTATCCTTCTGCAGCCTGCTTTTTAAATCTTCAACGCTGGCGGGGCCTGTGGCAGCACTCAACGGGCAGGCAGAAGAAAATAATTCCGGGTGATGCAGTGCATAAATAAACGTACCGCCGCCCCCCATTGACAACCCCGATACTGCCCTGTACCTTTTTTCTGCTTTTATGCGGTAAGTTTTTTCAATATAAGGCATAAGCTCCTGGAAAAAGAAGTCTTCATAACGCCACTTGCCGGTAATATCATTACTGTAGCCACGCTTGCCGGTATTGGCATCGGGCATTACAATAATCATGGCGGTAGCAGTGCCGTTAGCTATAGCTTCGTCTGCAATACGCTGCACTTCGCCAAACTGCACCCAGCCCGTTTGGTCATCACCTGCGCCATGCAGCAGGTACAGCACAGGGTAACTTCTTTCAGAGGTTTCATAGCCGGGCGGCAGGTAAATGGCATATTTCCTGTCCATGTTTAAAATCTTGCTCTTCATGGACAGGTTATCGTACACTTTGCTGCCCTGTGCATTAGTAAACAGGCAGGCTGCAGCCATCAGGGCAAAAGCGGTAAATTTTTTCATATAGCGGTGGTTTGAATTAAAAGTAGTATGTTTTTATCAAGATAGAAAGTAAATGCCGTTCGGTATCATCCATAAGGAAATAATGAGTAACACCGGCTTGTAATTCATTGGAGTATTTAATTCCTTAAATTGCAATATTCAACGAAACTTTTGTGCAGATATGGAACAAGCGTATTACATACTTCAAATCAATAGCTTAAAAAAAGAGTTGGAGTCGTTGTTGCCAATGAGCAATGAGCAACAGGAAAAACTTGATAAAAAAATACGGCTGGAGTTTCATTATAATTCAAACCATATTGAAGGAAATACACTAACGTACGCCGAAACTGAATTACTGTTAATTTTTGACGATACACGCGGTAATCATACGTTTCGTGAATATGAAGAGATGAAGGCGAGTGAGGTTGCTTATAAAATGATTGAAGCTGAAGCTCAAAATAAAGAACAGCCGCTTACGGAATCATTCATAAAAAACCTGAATAAAATTTTGCTTGTTGAACCATACTGGAAAGAGGCAATAACACAATCCGGTCAAACTACCAGGAGAAAAATATTAGTAGGCGATTATAAAAAGCAGCCAAATTCTGTACGCCTGTCAAATGGTGAAATATTTCATTATGCCTCGCCACAGGAAACACCGATATTAATGGGCGAGTTAATGCAATGGTATAAAGAACGGATGGCTCAAAGAGATATGCACCCGGTACAGGTAGCAGCGCAGCTTCATTACAAATTTGTACGTATTCATCCTTTTGATGATGGCAACGGGAGAATTTCCCGGTTATTGATGAATTATGTTTTGTTATATAACAATTACCCGCCAGTAATTATCAAATCGGCAGATAAAGCCAATTACCTGGGTGCCTTGCACGATGCAGATGTCGGGAATATTGAATCATTTGAGCAATACGTTGCAAAGCAATTAATTTCAACTTTTAACCTAAGCATTGCGGCGGCAAAGGGAGAAAATATTGAGGAAGACGAGGATTGGAAAAAAGAATTAGCAGTTTTGAAGAAAGATTTATCAGCCAAAGGTGATGTCAGTCAGGAAAAGTCTGAAAAAGCTGTAATGAATGTGTTAAACAATGAAATAAGTCCGCTAATTAAAGACATTCAAAACTCAATAAAGGAATATGATGATCTTTTTTTCAAAAAAAAGATAACACGCAAACAACAAGACAAGGATGGGGCCATTAGTGATCTATTCTTACCAACGTCTGCAGCGGGCAATCATTCACCAAATATTCAGTTTGTTTTTATCGATTTTATTTACAAAGACTTTAAGAAAAATGGAGCGAACCACTTTAATGTATCGGTTTCTCTCTCAATAGAGTTTACCAGGACTATGTACGTATTAAAGGGGGATAATACTCTTTCAATAGCCAAATATTATCATGAAGGCTTTTCAAAAAAAGATGTTTCAAAAATTGCCAATTTTGTAGGAAATACAATTCTTCAAAATATAAAACGCCATCTCGCCAGCAAATAAACCGGCACCGGTTACAACAATGGCTTGTTTGGCTTTATCAAATTCATAGCCAACCTGGTTGGTAACCACCTTAATTTTCTGTGCAACAGCTATAACAGGTGCAAACAGTAACAATGCAAGCAACGTTTTAAAGTATGGCATGTTAGTATGGTATTGAAGCAGTAAGTTAATGCAAAAAATAATGTTCGCGGCATCCCGGCAATAATGCCTGCCCGCCCGTTCTTCATTTTTCACTGGTTGCCATTCATGTCATCTTCTTAATTTCCGGGTAAAAATTTTTTATGATACAAAACCACGAAATAGACTATAAGATTTACGGTGAAGAAATGCAGTATGTTGAAGTAGAACTTGACCCCGGTGAAACAGCCATTGCGGAGCCCGGCGCTTTTATGATGATGGACGACGGTATACAGATGCAAACCATTTTTGGCGACGGCAGTCAGCAGCAGGATAACAGCCTGCTTGGTAAACTGTTTAGCGCAGGCAGGCGGGTGCTGGCAGGCGAAAACCTTTTTGTTACGGCTTTTACTAATATTGCTTCAGGCAAAAAGCATGTAAGCTTTGCATCTCCCTACCCGGGCAAAATTGTAGCCCTTAACCTGCTTGCGCTGGGTCAGCGCATTATTTGCCAGAAGGATGCCTTTTTATGCGCCGCCAAAGGTGTTAGCATAGGCATTGAGTTTCAGCGCAGGCTGGGTACCGGTTTATTTGGCGGCGAGGGTTTTATTATGGAAAAACTGGAGGGCGACGGCATGGCCTTTATGCACGCCGGCGGCCATGTGTTTGAAAAAGATTTAATGCCCGGGGAATTGCTGAAGATTGATACGGGCTGCCTGGTTGCGTTTACACAATCAGTTGATTATAATATTGAAATGGTGCGCGGGATAAAAAATATGTTTTTTGGAGGCGAGGGTATCTTTTTTGCAACGCTGCGCGGCCCGGGCAAGGTATGGATACAAAGCCTGCCTATAAGCCGCCTTGCCAGCCGCATTATACAATACAGCCCGCAATTAGGCCACCGTAAGGAAGAAGGCAGCATCCTTGGCGGTATTGGCAACCTGCTGGACGGTGATGGTTATTAATAAATTATCCGGGCTTTGTTTTAAAACAGGGCGATATAAAAAGCCTGGAAGTACGTGAAGGTCTTCCGGGTTTTTTATACACAGTAAAAAATATTTTTGCTTCACTCACATTAATCGTAATATTGCGATATAATTATGGGTGCTACCAAAACAGAGTTATTTACAAAACAGCAAAACGAGCTGGCGGCTATGGCAAAAGCCATTGCCCACCCCGCCCGTATTGCTATTTTGCAATACCTGGTAAAAAAGAATGCCTGTGTATGCGGTGATATTGTTGATGAACTTGGGCTGGCCCAGGCCACCACGTCCCAGCACCTTAAGGAACTAAAAAATGCAGGTATTATACAGGGCAGCATTGAAGGGGTGAACGTATGTTATTGTATTGACCCTAAAGTATGGTTAAAGTATAAGGCACTATTTACCACCTTTTTTAAAGACGTGGATTTGAAAGGAAACTGCTGCTAAAAAATTTTTATTAAATTCATCGTAATATTACAATCAATTGTATATGATAACAAATATAAAAGAAACGGTAAGGGAGAAATACTCCGAAATAGCGCAGCAAACTAAGGCTGCAAACCAGGCTTCATGCTGCGGGTCAGGCTGCTGCAGCACGGAAGTGTATAACATTATGACCGACGACTACGCAGGTACCGAGGGGTACAACCCTGATGCAGACCTTGGGCTGGGTTGCGGCCTGCCTGTGCAGTTTGCGCATATTAATAAAGGCGATGTGGTAATTGACCTTGGCAGCGGCGCCGGTAACGATTGCTTTGTTGCAAGGGCGGCTGCAGGCGAAACTGGTAAGGTAATTGGTATTGATTTTACGCCTGCCATGATTGAAAAAGCCCGTTATAACGCAGAAACGCTTGGTTTTAATAACATTGAATTCAGGCAGGGAGATATTGAAAATATGCCTGTAACCAGCAATTATGCCGATGTTATTGTAAGCAACTGCGTGCTTAACCTTGTGCCCAACAAACATAAAGTTTTCAGCGAAATATACCGTGTGCTGAAACCGGGCGCACATTTCAGCATATCCGATGTGGTAACAGAGGGCAGCCTGCCGGAAAAATGGAAAGAGGTTGCCGAATTATATGCCGGTTGCGTAGCCGGGGCCATTACAAAAACGGCATACCTTGCCATAATAGAAGAAGCCGGTTTTACAAACATAACAGTACAAAAAGAAAAAGATATACTGTTACCCGATGATATACTGGCCGGTTATTTTACTGCAGAAGAAATAGCTGGTTTTAGAAATAGCGCTGCTGCAATAAAAAGCGTAACGGTATATGCCGAAAAACCCACAAAAGATGAGAGAAAATGTTGTGAGCCAGGTAGTGGCTGCTGTTAAGTTTTACCAGCAGGCTAACTTTAGCATTCACCAAAAACATAATACACAATGCCGATAACCATAACTGCCGCCAACGAAACGCACCGCGATGAAATAATCGCCCTGCTGGATGCAGAACACCTGCCTGCTGGAGACTTGCCCGGCATGCTTGATAATTTTTCATTAGCGGTTGACGGTGATGCGGTAGTTGGTGTAGCCGGCCTTGAACAGTATGGTAAATACGGTCTTTTACGTTCGGTAGTAGTAAGCAGCGTTTACCGCAACAACCGCATAGCCCTGCAATTGGTAAACGCTGTTGAAAAAAGGGCAGAGGTATTGGGTTTAAAAACTATTTACCTGCTTACCGAAACTGCGGAGCGTTATTTTGCTGCAAAAGGGTACACCACGGTACAGCGGGAGGAAGTACCGGAAGCTATCAAAATGTCATCTGAGTTCAGCCATGTATGCCCCGTAAGCGCGGCAGTAATGAAAAAAGAAATTGTAACTATATGATGCGCAAACTGGTAGCCGAAAGCATCGGCACATTTACACTGGTTTTTTGCGGCACAGGCGCCGTAGTAATTGACCAGCAAACGGGTGGCGCTGTATCGCATGCAGGCATCGCAATCACTTTCGGCCTTGTTGTTATGAGCATGATTTACGCCCTGGGCAATATATCCGGCGCACACCTTAATCCTGCCGTAAGTATTGCTTTTTATCTCGCAGGCCGCTTTCCTTTTTCCAGTGTTGTGCCTTATATTATAAGCCAGCTTGCCGGTGCATTAATGGCCAGCGTTGTGCTAAAGCTGTTGTTTCCCGCCAATGCGCTGCTTGGTGCCACGTTGCCCGCAGGCAGCAACTTACAGTCGTTTGTGCTGGAGGTGCTGCTTACATTTTTTCTTATGCTGGTTATTATTAATGTAGCTACCGGCAGTAAGGAGCAGGGCATGTTTGCAGGCCTTGCCATTGGCTCAGTAGTATTGCTGGAAGCTATGTTTGCCGGGCCTGTATGCGGCGCTTCCATGAACCCGGCACGTTCACTGGCGCCTGCTGTTGTATCGGGGCACACTGAAAATCTCTGGATTTACCTTGCTGCACCTGTAGCCGGTGCTGCTGCTGCCATACCCGTATGGAAGTACTTGTCTAATCAAAAATCAACTATGTAATATGAAGAAGAAATTATTATTTGTGTGCATCGAAAACAGCAACCGCAGCCAGATGAGTGAAGCCTTTGCAAAAATATACGGTGGCGACAACGTGGAAGCTTACAGCTCTGGCTCAAAACCGTCCGGCGTAGTAAACCCCAAAGCAATTGCTGCCATGAAGGAGCTGGGATATGATCTTACTACTCACCAGTCAAAGTCGCTGGACGAGGTAAAGCAATACGCCCCGTTTGATTACGTGGTAACAATGGGTTGCGGCGATGCCTGCCCCTGGATGCCCGCCAAACAGCATATTGACTGGCAGATACCCGACCCCAAGCACATGGAGCCCGCCGAGTTTAATAAGGTAAGGGATATGATTGGGGAGAAAGTGAAGGAGCTGGTGGAAGAATAAGGAATTATACTTTTGCTACCGGCCAAATGTGCCGATGGTACATTTGGCCACTTAAAGCATCCACATCTATCCTGCAATCGCGTCACTCCCCAATGGTTCTTATCTTAATATTCGGGCCGCCCTTGCTTTTTAAACCAGATTTGTTAAGGCTGTAAGTAAATGACAGCAAAAAGTACCGGCGCAATACGTTGTACTTTTCATCAATAATATAACCCTGGCTGCTGTTACGGGTAATGCCCGTATTTTTATTTAATAAATCGGCTACACTTAGTTTAAGTTCGCCGCGGCTGTTCTTTAAAAATGCCTTTGCTATGCTGGCGTTCCATAAAGGTATATCAGTGTTGTAGCCGCCGGTGCGGCCGGTATTAAGCGTGTAAGTAAACCCATTATGCAGGCTTATGCCCCACGGCAGGTAATTGGTCATATCAATACCATAACGCTGCCGCATATAATTTGTGTTAAGCAGCGGTTGAAGCGAATATTTTGAAGTGTTGATATTAAAGCTGGCGGAAAGCTCAATGTCAATTTTGTCATCACGGCTGTAATCAAGCGATACATTCGGTCCCCATGTATAGAATGTAATGGTGTTACGCGCACCGTTTACAAACGATACATTATTACCGGCATTAAAACTGCTGCCCACCTCAAGGCGCGCACTAAGTTTTTTTAACGGGAAACCATACTCAACGTTAGCAAATACGTTGTGTACGCCTTGTGCATTTACGGGCTTGCTTACACGTGCGCCATAGTTTGTTACAGAATCGCTTTGCGCAATGGCATTGGCGGTAGCATTATAGTTAAACATTATAAACAGGTTATTGCGCTTTGCAAAACTGGCTGCAATGTAATTAAGCGACAGGCTTTGGTTATAGCTTCGCTTAAGGGCAGGGTTACCCACTGTTACGTTCAGCGGGTCGCTAACGTCAGGCACAGGCTGTAATTGTGCTACCGACGGCTGAATGGTGGATGTATTGTATTCAAGCCGCAGGTTTTTAGTTTGCGTAAACTGGTACTGCAGCATGGCATTTGGCAGCACATCAATAAACTGCTGGCGTATGGTTTGGTTATAAGTGTTATTTACCGCTTTTAGCGTAGCAGATTGCAGGGAGGTGCCCAGCGTAAGGTTTACCTTGTGCATGTTACTGCGAAAGTTAACACCGCCGCCCGTATAGGTATAGTTACTGCTGAAATTATTGCTTAGCGCAGAGTCAAACAAATCGTGCTTGCCTGAAGATGTACTGTAATTATAGGTTTGTTTGTTGCTTTGCCCGCTGTTTACATTGTAAAAACCATTAAACGCCAGCAGCGAACGTTTGCCTACGGGTTCAGTATAGGTAATATTACCTCCAAAGCTGCGGGTAATGGCATCGCGGCTGTTTTGCTGGTTAATGTTTGAGTCTATAACGTTACCGTTATTATAAAAGTTGTTATCGCTTAGCTGGGTGCCGTTCAGCTTGCTGTGGTTGTACGCAAAATTAAAATCGCCGGAAATTGTCCTCCCTTTTTTATGCAGGCGCTTGCGCACCAACAGGTCCGTTGTAAAATTAAGTGCGTCGGCGGCAGAGGCAGTATTGCTGAAACCATCATTCAGCACCAGTTTAGCCGGCGTCTGGCTTGTATAACTTTCCTGCTGTATTTTATTGGAGTGCTGTATGGTAAGTGATGGTGTTAGCTTGAAAGAGAAAGAACTGTCAACTTTCTGGTCAAGCACTACATTAAAGCGGTGTTGTGTAGCATCGTTAATAGTGTGGCTGCTGTCAAGCCGGTTGTAAATATAACCCGGCAGCAGGTTTTGCATATTGTCTTCTTTATCAGTCAGCAGGTGTATATTACTGGCGGTATAATTTGTACTAAGGTCGGTTTTGCCCTGGTTCCATGTATTATTGTAATTTACCCCTCCTGCATAAGTAGTAGCTACGCCCTGCTGGTTTTGACCCAGGCCTGTTACAGGCAGGCCGTTGCCACCGCTGCCGTTATCATTACTTATAATTCGTACCCCGCCGCCGCCATTACGCATACCACGGCTAAGCTCGCCGGTAAAATTAAGTACATCCATTAACGAGAAGCCCTGCCGGTTGGTATTATTGGCCATACCGAGGAAAGACATTTGTTCATCGCCTTTAAACTTGTTTATATTGGCCTGTGCATCATATTTTTCATTGCTGCCTGCCCCGGCCGTTACCTTACCAAACAGTGCATTATTTCTGTCTTTCTTCAGCTTAAGGTTAATAGTCTTTTCGCTGTTGCCATCATCAACCCCCGTAAAGGCTGCCTGGTCACTTTTTTTATCAAATACCTGTACTTTATCTACGGCATCAGCATTCAGGTTTTTAGTGGCCATCTTCACATCACCCGTAAAAAATTCTTTCCCGTTTACCAATATCCGTTTTACAGTTTGACCGTTTACTTTAATAGTACCATCGTTATCTACCGTCACACCGGGCATTTTCTTCAGCATATCTTCTACCACTGCGTTGGGTTGGGTTTTAAAATTCTCTGTATTAAATTCAAGCGTGTCGTTATTTATTTCTACCGGCGGGCGTTTTGCCGTTATGCTAACGTCCTGCAGTTTGGTTACATCAGTCATATAAATATCGCCCGCATTAAAAACGCCCTGTGCGGGCAACGCGGGCAGGGCATGCCAAACGGGTGCATATCCCACATACGATGTTGAGATAAGATATGCGCCTTTGTTAACATTATTGAGTGTAAAATTGCCTGATGAATCAGCCCTTGCAAAAGTTACCAGGGTTGAGTCTTTAGCTTTTACCAGCGACACGGTTGCATAAGCAAGACCTTTATTAACGGCTGAATCGTACACCCGCCCTTTAATGGTTACTTTTTGTGCAAAAGCAGCAGTACCGGCTATTACTAATACCAACAACAGTAAAATTTTTTGCATGGCCTTTATTTTGGCCAAAAGTAAATTTCGCCGTTACCAAACACGGTTAATAAAGCTGGCAGAAAGGTTAATAAAGGTTAATAGAAAATTATAACGCCGGATGAATAAAATAAAAGACATGTCCTGCCTGGCAGTTAAAAATACCACTACGGCCGACACGCTGTTTACATTCGTATATTCGTCGCGCAATACGCATTGCGCGTATTGTACCGGTTAACATGATACGCCAATGGCTTAATATACGCACGCTGTTTTTTTTTGTAGCAATATGTATTGTTACAGGCACTATTTTTTACAGCAACTATCTTTCAAAAAAAATTGCAGATGATGAGCGTCACAAAGTGGAGATATGGGCAGAGGCACAAAGGGCTATATTAAACACCAACGACCAGGGGTTGATGCTGGCATCCAATATATCCATCGGCAATAAAGACATACCAATTATTGAAACCAACGAAAATGATATTATCAACCCCGGCAACTGCGTAAACCTTGATACTGCCAAAGTACGCAATGACAGTGCATACCTGCGCCGCATGCTGGCAAAATTTAAAAGCCAGCATAAACCCATTATTTATGTAGTTACAGAAAAACCCTATACCGCCAATAAATATTATTATGGCGAAAGCATGCTGCAGCAGGAGGTACGCTATTACCCGCTGGTACAACTGGTTATTGTAGGGCTGTTTATAATTGTAACGGTTATAGCACAACGCACCAGTTACCGCAGCACACAAAACCAGGTATGGGCGGGCATGGCTAAAGAAACGGCACACCAGCTTGGCACCCCTGTTACCAGCCTTAAAGGCTGGGTTGAAGTGCTGCGCGATATACCCGGCAATGAAAAAATAATAGGCGATATTGAAAAAGACATTAACCGCCTTGAACTTGTTACCGACCGCTTTGGCAAAATTGGCAGCCAGCCGCAGTTAGAAAAGCGGGATGTTACCACGCAGGTGCAAAGCATGATTGCTTATATGCGTAAACGGGCGGGAGGCAGGGTAACATTTACCCTGGCATTAAAAAACGATGCGCCGGCGCTGGCCATGATATCGCCGCCGCTGTTTGACTGGGTAATTGAAAACCTGCTTAAAAATGCGCTGGATGCTATGGAAGGGCGTGGCGCTATTACTGTAAGCATTCAGCAGGCGGAAAATATAATAATTGATGTTAACGATACCGGCAAAGGCATTTCACCGGCTAATATTGCCAAAGTGTTTAAGCCCGGGTTTACTACTAAAAAAAGAGGGTGGGGGCTTGGGCTTACCCTTACCAAACGCATTGTTGAACAATACCATAAAGGCAGGATATACGTAAAATGGAGCGAACCGGGCAAGGGAACTACTTTCAGGATTGAGCTGAAAGCGGGTTAAGCGGTTAAGTGGCTACAATTTTTTACCGCTTTGCCAATCAACTAATCAACCAATCTCATACATTTGCCTTCCCAAATATGCGGAGGTGGCGAAACTGGTAGACGCACTACTTTGAGGTGGTAGCGCCGCGAGGCGTGAGAGTTCGAATCTCTTCTTCCGCACTGGTGTATAAGGCCCCGGCATTAATTTCCGGGGTTTTTTATTTTAGTATCTCTCTTTTATACTATCCAAATCTACCCTCCTCATGGTATAAAAGTCCCTGCAAATCCACATTAATTTTCCAATTAAAACCACCCCTCTTGCGTAAACTCTTTTCAATTGATAACACGGGCCTTTTTGCCTTACTGCTGGTAGATGGCTACATCACCTGGTCGTACATCGCCGACCATGCTATTTTTGACGACGTTATCATCATATTTTATATTCAAAGCGTATTAATCGGCGTGTTTAACGCCCTTGATATTTTTACCGTTTCAAACCTTGCTGATAAAAACGCCGGTATAAAATCATCCCGGGGTTGCACGGGATTGTTCTTCCTGTTTCATTACGGCATGTTTCACCTGGTGTACCTCTTTTTTCTGCCGTCGCTTATTACCCTAAAAAATGTACACTGGCACTTCGTGCTTATGGCATTTTACCTGCTTGCTGCATCATGCCTTACAAACTTTATCCAAAATAAAATGCGCAACCGGCACCAGGCCATGAACATAAGCGTTATGTTCTTCCTGCCATACGCTCGTGTTATACCCATGCACATTACCATTTTGGCGCCCAAATTCCTTAATATTACTGCGCCTGTGGTTTTTTTAATACTTAAAACGCTTGCAGATATAATTACTTGGTTTGTTTACAAAAGGGCATTATTTAAACCGGTTACAGGCGTTAACAATACCTAATAATTTTAGCAATTATCCTTCTCTCTTTCTGCCTAATGCTTAATATTGTAAAAATTTTTTACTATGGCCGGGTTGATTAGCTGCCCAAAATGCGGAACACAGTTTGAGCCTACGGATGCATTTAGAGAAGAAGTACAAACGCAGTTGCGTGAAGAAGCCAAAAAATGGCAGGCACGCAAGGAGGAAGAATACCGCCAGAAAGAAATGGCGTTTCAGCAGCAAATACAATTAAAAGATGCCGAGCTTAACAAACGCCTTGCAGAAGAAAAGATAAGGCTGCAGAACGAGATGCGCGAACAGTTAAGCAAAACCATAAGCGCCGATTTTGAAAACCGCATTCAACTGCTGCAGCAAAGTGTAGCCGATAACGAAGAAAAGCTGAAAGAGGCCCGCCGCAAAGAACTTGAATTTTTACAACAGGCCCGCGAGCTGCAGGTAAAAGAGCAGGAACTGGAACTATCCATACAGCGTAAGCTGATGGAAGAAAGAGAGAAGCTGAAAGAACAGGTATGGAAAGAAGAAAATGAAAGGCTGCAGCTAAAAGAAACAGAACACGTGTTACAGGTTAAAGAACTTCAGAAGCAACTGGAAGACCAAAAACGCCTTGTGGACGAAATGAAGCGCAGGCAGGAGCAGGGCAGCATGCAACTGCAGGGAGAAGTGCAGGAGTTGCTGCTGGAAGAAATATTACACAGCACCTTCCCCTTCGACCTGGTGGAAGAGGTGGGCAAAGGCATTCGGGGCGCAGACTGCATACAAACCGTGCGTAACCAGTTTGGCAATGAATGCGGTAAGATTATTTACGAAAGCAAACGCACCAAAGACTTTACTGCAGACTGGATTGAGAAGCTGAAGAAAGATATGCGCGCACTTGGCGCTGATGTTGCAGTAATTGTTACCCAGGCATTACCTAAGGATATGGAGCGCTTTGGCGAGAAGGATGGCGTGTATATATGCACATTTGCCGAGGTACGAAGCGTGGCATTGCTGCTGCGCAACTCCATACTTAAAATGGCAGACATGCGCAGGAGCCAGGAAAACAAGGGCGAAAAAATGGTAATGCTGTACGATTACCTTACCGGCAACGAGTTTAGCGAACAGTGGAAAGCCATACGCGAAGGTTTTATGAGCATGAAGATGGGCATACAGCGGGAACGGGATGCCCTTGAAAAATTATGGAAGATGCGTGAAAAACAACTGGAGAAGGTGCTGCTGAACGCAACACATATACGCGGCAGTATTGAGGGCATTGCCGGCGCCGATGCTGTAAACCTTAACCTGCTGGAAGATGATATTGGCTTGCTGGAATAGCAACTACACTGCAATACCTTAAAACAAGCATGTACACCAACGCCGATACAGAAAACAACAGGCCTTCCCGCAAAAAACCGATTTACCCGGTTAACAATGCGCTGCGTAAGTACCTTACCCGCTATGGCAGGGAGGTAAAGCTGCCGGTGTCGTACCAGGACTTACTGCATTTCAGGTACACCTTCCCGCTAAAAGATAAAAATGGAAACGATACTGCATGGGAGCAGGCAAGCTATGATATGCGCGAATGGGAGTTTTTGCGCGAAGAGCTTGTAAAAATTTATGCCATACTTAAAACAGAAGGCGACTTTAGTTTTATAACCCACCTGGATGTGGAGCGTATTGATTTTTGCAGCTTTGGTAACAGCCAGCCCTTCCGCATACGCATTGTTAACAGGTACAACGATAATTACGATCATTACTATATAAAGCGTGCCGATGCCAGCCGCATTTACGGGCTTGAGTTAGAGCATATTCTTTCTCCCAACCGCATTACTTATTTTACCAGCGGGCAAACATTAATTGAAGAACATATACCCGGCGTGCCGGGCGATGTGTTTATAAAAAATTATCTTAATGCACCCGGTACCAACCAGGTAAGGCTGTCAAAAGAGTTTGTAAAGTTTAACGAACGTTGTTTTATATGCCTGCTGGGCGATATGCGCAGTTATAATTTTGTAGTGGATATTACCCCTGATATTGAGGATGTGCAATACCGAATACGTGCTATTGATTTTGACCAGGAGTGTTACGAAGGCCGCAAAAACATGTACCTGCCGCAGTTTTTTAAAGAAAACTATCCCTTTGTTGAAACAGCGCTAAAAAGCCTTAATAAAGAATCTATTGAACAATACCAGGCTGAAGAAAGAACCAACGTTGTGTTCAGGCTGGCGGCATCCCGGTATCAAATTAAACATTTGCTGGACATTATGAGCCTTGATGATATTTCGAAACCGGAAAAGATAAGCCAGCTTAAAGTTGAGCTTGCCAACCATTTTCACCAGGTATCGTTTTTAAAATGCAAAACTATGGGGCAAATCTTAAAAACCCAGCTAAAACAAACGCTGCGTAAAAGCCTGCTGCTGGTGCCAAAAATACGGCGGCAGCCCTAAAACAAGTATATAAATGGCTAAAGATTTTTCTACCATAAGCCCATCAGCGGTATCATTGCTTATGCTTAAATCATTAAGCAATATTCCTTATGCCTGCAGCGCGGCAACATATATGTTTGGCACAGGTGCAGTGCAGCAATTTAAAAACAGTGCCCAGTTTAACAGGGTGTCTGCTGCGCGGCTGTTTCATTTTGAAAACCGCTATGCAACGGTTGATGAGGCATTGCAAAAAACCGGCATCAGCAACATTATCGAAATTTCATCCGGGTTTTCTTTTCGCGGGCTTGAAATGTGTAAGCAAGCCGGGGTTAATTATATTGATACTGACTTACCCGGTATTATAACTATAAAAGAAGATGTAATTCAACATATTGAAAATAGTTTGCCGTTTGGTTATTTATTAAAGGCGCTGAATGTGTTAGATGAAGATGCATTTTTCTCTGCTGCATCGCAATTGCCGGCCGGTCCGCTTGCTATTATAAACGAAGGCCTGCTGGTATATTTAAACGCTGAGGAAAAAGCCATGCTTTGCAGCATCATTCATAAAATACTGCAGCAGAAAGATGGTTGCTGGATAACAGGCGATATTTACATAAGGCATAAGAACGAAAACGCCTTTTTTGATGAGCGTACAAGGCAATTTTTTGAGGCACACAATGTGGAAGAAAATAAGTTTGCCGGTTTTGAAGCAGCGGAAAACTTTTTTAATACCCACGGTTTTAAAATTGCTGAAAGGCTGGTACGCTCCAAAACTTTTTACGCACAGCAGGATAATGCGCCGCATTACCGCGAAACATGGGTGCTTAAACCTGTTAATTAGCCGGGGTTTTATGTTGCCACCCAGGCCAGCATAAGCTGAATATTTTGAAAAAAAACGCCTGTTACCGGCAGCTTAATAAAGGGCTGCTTTTTAATTTCAAAAGGCATAGCAACGCTATTGCCCGGTTGCGGCATAACCGGCCCGGCCAGTTGCAGATGCTCTTTAAAATCAACCTGGCCAAGGCTGTACCATTTAAAAAGGCTTTCTTTAGCGCTCCACATAAATGCAAGTTGTTGCGGGGGGGTATAGCCCTGCAGTGGGTACAAAGCCAGGTTTGCGTAATCCGCCGGGTGCATAAACTTATGGGCAATAGCCTCTATTTTGGG
>DASZUX010000460.1:0-9079 GCA_035547455.1 Chitinophagaceae bacterium | reverse complement strand
GCCTGCCGCGGGAGTAGATGGTAACACGTGTACCTATGCCAAAGGTATTTGGTGCATTACCGGATAGTTTTATCTTAATATAGTTCGCATGCTTTTTCTCCGAAGTGGTATTGCGGTACACAAAAGCTTCCATATTTTCATTGTTCACTACCAAATCCAAATCACCATCACCATCAAGATCCCCGTAAGCAGCGCCGTTACTAAAGCTGGGTGTTGCCAGCCCGAGTTGCTGCGACAGGTTTTTAAAAGTAAGATTCTGCTGGTTTATAAAGCCGTAATTAGGCAGAGGCGTAGATGGCATTTTGTCCAGCATAGCTTTCATATCAAACCCTCCTTCTCTCACCTGGTTTAATACTTCCTGGCTGCTGAAATAATCTAAAAAGTCCTGGTTGGTAAGATCTTTTGAAATCCCATTGCTTACCATCAAATCTTTCCACCCATCATTATTAAAATCAAAGCATAAAGCGCCCCAACTCCAATCAGTAGCCTCTATTCCCGCATATTGCGCAATCTCACTAAAAGTACCATCTCCATTATTTAGCTGCAGGCAGTTCTCGGTAAACTGGTGATGAAAATCATTTTGAAGCTTGGCATTATACACATCATAATCGTCAAACTTTGTGGTAGTTTTTAACCGTACATCACCTTCAGGAAGCATATCAGTCGTAAATATGTCCAGCCGGCCGTCATTGTTTATATCAGCCATATCAGACCCCATTGATGAAAGGCTCATGTGGCCAAGAGCGTCATCTGACACTTCTTTGAAAGTGCCGTTATGCTGGTTTATATACAGGTAGTCATGTTCAAAAAAATCATTCGACACGTAAATGTCCTGCCAGCCATCATTATTAAGATCCCCCACGGTAATACCGAGTCCAAACCCAATCTCACTGCCATAAATATTGGCTTGTGCGCTTACATCAGTAAACCTGCCATTGTCGTTCCTGTATAACCTGTGGCCGCCCCTTTCGTTGCGAACATTTCTTACATTCCGGGCATAGCCAAAGCTTTCAATTGGCCTGTAACTGTTATTCAGTACAAAGCAGTCGAGATCTCCGTCATTATCATAATCAAAAAAAACAGCTTGTGTACCAAGTCCCTTGTCATCAAGTCCATACTCATGCGCTTCCTCCTTAAATGTTCCGTCTTTCTGGTTAATATACAGTTCATTGGCTTTATCATCCCCGTTTATATCACCGCTGTTGCAAACATATATATCCAGCCAGCCATCGCCATTTACATCGGCCATTGTTACACCAGTGTGCCATTTGTGAATGCCCTTTACGCCTGCTTTTTCTGTAACATCCTCAAACTGCCAATTTCCTTTGTTCAGGTACAATTTGTTATCGCCCTGGTTTGCAGTAAAAAAAATATCGGGTTTTCCGTCATTATTAACATCGCCTATTGCAACACCACCGCCATTATAAAAGTTACGGTATTTAAAAACATTAAAGTCTTTGGTATCAACAACCTTATTATTAAATGTAATACCGGTTTGCGATGAGGGCAAAAGCTTGAACAGTGCATCTTCCTGGCTGCTAATGCCTTTTGAACCACATGAAAAAAACAGGAAAGCGCTTAACCCGGCAACCCATACTATATTACCAAAGACATATTTCATATACCAAGACTATCGAATTATGAAAGGTATAATAAAACAGGAGCAGTGACTAAATTACTGCTCCTGTTTGCGAATATAAAATATATAGTTATATCAACTATTCATTAATTATAACCGGGGTTTTGGTGCAGGTTGGGGTTAGCTGTAATTTGCTGCGCAGGAATAGGGAACAACATAAAATGTTTGTCGGGGTCCTGTGTTTTTGCAGGCGGCCTTGCGCCGGTAAAATAAGGTTTACCACTTGCAATTTCGTACCTTATCAGGTCATCCCTTCTCCAGCCTTCATAAGCCATTTCTTTTGCCCTTTCTGCCAATATTGCATCAAGTGTCAACTGCGCTGCTGTAAGGTTATGGGTTATATCACCGCCGTAAGCACGTGCACGTACCTGGTTTACCAGGTCAAGCGCGTCAGCCAAGTTTGTACCAAGCCTTACTTCACACTCAGCTTTCATTAAGAGGATATCAGCATACCTGAAGATAACCATATCGTTGCTTTGGTTACCTGATGTACCTGCTTCAGGGAAATATTTGATATTACGAATACCGGCCCCACGGAATGCTCCGGAAGGGTTAGATATGTCGCTTACAGCCGGGGTAAATACCAGCGGAATGCCAAATTGGGCATCCTGCAAAGCAAGAGATGCATCCGCGCTAACTATAACGTTTGTGCTTGGCGGGTAGTTATACTGGGGGCTGTATTGCTGGCCAATAAGGAACTGCCCCGCGCGCTGATCTAAATAGGTACGGTACTTAGTTGTGCCTTTATAGGTGTAAACTGATGCGGTATCATAATTAGCGTAGTAGTCAGCAGTGCTGCAGAAGCCATTCCAGGGGCTGCCACTCAAAGAGAAGTTTATATTGTTCTGGTAATGCAAGGTCATCATTTCCCAGTTATTACCACCAATGTTTACTTTATCGTACGGCACAACAAATATGTTTTCGTTGCCGGAGCCGGTAAGATTGCTGTTAGTAGGCGAAAAATTATCAAAGTAGTTTGACAACAGGCTATAATTGCCGGATTGAATTACAGCATCACAAGCCGCCATGGCATCAGCCCACCTTGGTGTACCGGTATATACCTGGGCGCCCATGTACAATTTTGCAAGCAGGGCGTATCCCATCCATTTGGTAACGCGTCCATAGGTAGTAGCATCAACAGTTTCGTTTAGCAAAGGAATATTTGCTTTTAAATCTGCCTCTATAGAATCAAATACAGATTTTTGGTCCAGGTTAGTTACGGTGCTGGGGTCAACATTAAAACTGGTAACATAGGGCACATTACCAAAGTTATCCATAGCTTTAAAGTAAAAGAAATCGCGCAACACCTTTACTTCCGCGTTAATAGCATCAAGGTTGCTGGGCGGCGTGGGCAGGCTGTTTACGATACTGAGGGTAAAGTTAGCTTTACCAATACCGTTATACAAATCTCCCCACATCCCATTAATATTGCTGTTATCAACAGGCCAGTTGTGCAGCCATTCCTGTATATGCACATTATTGTCCAACCAGTCACCACCGCGGATAGGAATTACTATTTCGTCAGAGCTAACCTCATTTGTTTCAAAAGTGTTACCACTGGGTAATGCCTGCAGCGCAGTATAAGCCGGTGCAACACCTGCAGCTATCTGGTCAGGCGTTTGCCAAAAGTTTGCGTTTGGTACAACGCTGTAAACTTTACTATCTAATTTAGTACAGGCCACACCGCCAAAAGCAACAACTGACAGTGCAAGTAAGCCGGTATAAAATTTATTTGTTGTCATAATATTTTGTTTTCAAGTTTTTTTATAAACGATAATTATCGTCCTCCGGATGCCTTTACTGGAAAGATATATTTACACCGAGGGATATGGACCTTGTCCTGTAGTAATATGCATCACCGCCATAGGTAGCGTCAATATAAGCCTCATTGGTATTACCATTCCTGATTTCAGGGTCAAGGCCTTTATATTTAGTTATTACAAACAGGTTATTACCGCTTACATAAACTTTTAAATAATCTACGCCTTTAATTTTATTAAATGTATATGCCAATGTAGCATTGTCAAGCCTTAAATAAGACCCGTTCTGCAGGTAAAGATCAGATGCAGTTGCGGGACTGGTATAAGGGTTAGAAACTGCGCCGGAAAACACGTTGTTCCCAGGTAATCTCTTAATATATGCTTCGTTCAGCTCTGTGTTGTTAAATATTTTTTGGCCAGATACACCTCTAAGAAAGAAGTTCAGGCTCCAGTTATCATAAGTAAAGGTATTTGTAATACCATACTGGAATTTTGGACTTGGGTCAATATAGTAGTTTTTAACAGTCGGATCGGTAGTAGTACCGCCTTTACCATCATCAAACAACTGGTTACCATCTTTGTCAGTGCTAACATAGTGAGGCAGGTAAAAAGTATAAGGCGCATAACCTACTTTAAGGAAAGTAATAGGATTCGAGCTTAAGCCCCTGCCTTCAGCATATCCACCAGGTATGTTGTCTGTTGCAACTTTATAACTCTGGTAAGTACCTGAAAGGTTGGTAACCTTAGTTTTAATAAATGAAATCTGGCCGCTAATGTCCCAATTAAGGCGACGTCCTTTAACAACATTACCAGTTAATGCAATTTCAAGCCCTTTGTTAGTTAGGTCGCCAACGTTAGCAAGTATGGTATTTATAAAGAATGGCGGAACAGGTACTGTATAATTGTACAATAAGTTCTTCGTTTTATCATTAAAGTAATCAATATCGCCTGTTAACCTGTAGTTAAATAAAGAGAAGTCAACACCGATATTCTTACCATGCCTTTCCTCCCATTTTAGGTCTGGGTTGGCATTCTGAGAAGGTGAGTATGCAAACGGATACTGGAAGTTTGCAGAGCCTGGGTTATAATACCGTGCGCCTGAACTTAACAGGAACAGCGTGCTGTATGGGTTAATGGCATCTGAGTTACCGGTTACACCATAGCCAGCTCTTAATTTAAGGTTGTTAATCCACTTAATATTCTCCATAAACTTCTCACGGCTAACAGCCCACGCCAGGTCAAATGAAGGAAAATTACCCCAACGGTTATTCACGCCAAATTTTGATGAACCATCGCGACGTATGGTTGCTGTAGCATAATACTTACTATTGTAATTGTAAGTAATCCTGCCAACGTAAGATTTAATTATATAAGATTCTTTATATGAACTAATGCCATTGTATGCGGAGTTACCACCCCCCAGGTTGTTGTTTTGGTTCTCTTCCACGAGGTATTGCTGACCACCTGCATAAAAATTATCATTCTCAAATGAATTAAACTCATATACTGCAGACACACCCAGATTATTTAAACCCCACGCGGTGTTATAATAAACGTGTGCATCTATTGTCTTCAAATCAGTGTTATAGTTTTGTTCATGCGCGTTGTTGAAATTGTTTTCAACGGGGAACGCAGGCTGGAACCAATTAACCTGTTTATTAAAATGGGAATATGAAGACAGAGAACCAATTTTCAAACCAGGGATCAGGGTATAGTCAACTTGCCCTTTCATGATGGTCAGGTTTTCTTTGCCAGTATTAATTTCCTGGTCAAGGTGCATTACGGGGTTTGCAACCGCAAAATCTATGAAAGGATAATAACTTCCATCTGCATTACGTACAGGGAAGGTTGGAAGGTCGAATAAAGGCAAAGAAAGCGCGCCATAATCAGTATATTTCCTGTTATAGCTAGTATTTTCAATGCCAAATTGAATATCTAACTTATCATTTAAAGCTTTTCCTTCACCATTTAACCGTAATCCCAAGCCTTCTTTGCCACTGTTCATAACCACGCCTTCCTGGTTAAGGTAGCTTACAGACCCTCTTAAATTAAAGTGCGCTGTACCGCCAGAAATCGCAAGATTATGGTTGTGAGTATAGGCTGTACGGGTAATAGCATCCTGCCAGTCGGTGTTAGCCCCCAAATCGTATCCTTTAATTGTATTGTTGGCATCATCCGGGGTGCTTCCGGTTTGAATCAGGTAGTTATATGCAGCGCTTTTCCATTCGCTTGCATTTAATAAGGGATATTTTTTTGCAACATTGTCTACTGTCCCATACCCTGAATATTCCACTTTAACAGTGCCGGCAGTTGCCTTTTTAGTATTTATGATAATTACGCCGTTAGCTGCTCGGGATCCGTACACGGCTGCAGCAGACGCATCTTTCAGGATATCGTATGATGCAATATCTCCGGGAGGGATATTGGCCACCTGGTTTGGATCAGAAAGAGGAACACCGTCAACCACTATGAGCGGTGTTTGAGAACCGGTTAATGATGACTGGCCCCTTAACCTTATGATTAACTGTTGGTTAGGATCGCCACCCGCCTGGGTAATTACAAGGCCGGATACCTTGCCTTGTATCTGTTGCATTGGGTCTGTAATAGACCCTGCGTTAAAGTCTTTAGAAGATATGCTGGCCACAGCCCCGGTAACATCTTTCTTTTTCTGGGTACCATAACCAACTACCACTACATCACTAAGGTTACCGGCCTGGGGAACAAGCGATACCTGGACTGAGGTTGTACTGGTAATATCTACTTCTTTATCAGCAAAACCAACGTAGCTTATAACAAGTGTTGTAGCACCAGATGGTACGGTAAGCTTAAAAGCGCCCTGAACATCGGTAGAAGTACCGGCCTGGGTACCTTTAGCCAATACAGAAGCACCTACTATTGCCGCACCCTTGTCATCGGTAACTGTACCTGAAACGGTTTTTGTTTGCGCCCAGGATTGTTGAATAATTAACAGGAAGAGGGAACATAACATAAGTGCCCTCAGCAAGCGAGTTTTAGTCATAATAACAAGCAGTTTATTTGATAAATGTAGGTAATCTTGTGTAAATTTTACACAATTCTTTTTAAAAAAATTTATTTCAAGTAACTTATTTACCCGGCTTATCTTTTTTCAGACACACAAAAAACAAAAAAAGCTGCACCACAGGACAGTTTACAAGAAGGAATGTTCTTTTTTTCAATTTCGTTTTTCTCACTGCATTTTAAAAGAACATTCCTTACAACTGCCAATTTATAAACAACCTATGATCTGAAAACCCATTTCATATTAAAAGCTGCAACTGACTCAACTCATTGTTTGCCAGCCAATAAAAAACAGCATGTGATTTTATATACGCAGGGGTAAAATTGATATTTCTTTATTAAAACAACTTCATCTGTATTTTCTTTTTCTTTAACTGTATTAATTAAAAAGCACTAACTTACATTCACTTACCCTCAATATAATGAAAGTTGAATTTGAAGTGGTTCACCCTGATGAAGGCAGTTCGTTCAGGTTACTTCACCAAAAGGTTGATGCCGAGTATTACACATGGCAATACCACTATCACCCTGAATATGAAATTGTTTGCGTACCCTATGGACGCGGCACCAGGCATGTGGGCAATCATTTTTGTAACTATGAAAACGGGGACCTTGTATTAATAGGCCCTAACCTGCCGCATTCTGGCTTTGGATTAAACGCCAATTGTCTTCACGAAGAAGTGGTAGTGCAAATAAAACAGGAGGTTTTTACAAACTCGTTTTTAAGCCTTCCGGAGATGATTGCTATTAACCAGTTGCTTGAAAAAGCAAAATGCGGCATGCACTTTATCGGCGAAACCAAACAAAAACTTACAAAAAAGCTGTTGCGGCTTTCAAAGCTTTCTCCTTTTGACCGGTTTATTGAGGTAGCATCCATACTGCAGATAATGGCAAGCTCAACAGAATATGAGTTGCTGAACCCGGAAATTATGTTGCCGGCAGCCATGAAAAAAAACAATATCCGCCTCCAAAATATTTTTACGTATGTTGAGCAGCATTACCAGGAAGAAATTGATATTCAAAAGGTTGCATCATTAGCAGGGTTGTCCGTACCCTCGTTCTGCACTTATTTTAAAAAAATAATGAAACTAACTTTTACTGATTTTGTAAACCAGTACCGCATACAGCGTTCCTGTATATTGCTGCAACAGGACAAAACAATTTCGGAAGCGTGTTTTGATTGCGGCTTTAATAACGTTACTTATTTCAATAAAGTATTTAAAAGGTTTTTAAACACCACCCCATCAGCTTTTAAAAAAGCTAATGGCAGTACTACTCCAAAAAATTAGGTTTTATTGTATTACTTTTTCAACACGTACGCCTGCATTTAAAATATGCAGCAGGGGGTCATCCCGCATTATTTGTTTAAGCACAACAATATAAGTGCCTTTTTTAAGCCTTATTGGGTTGCTGTTTATTAACTTACGCTGCTCAATAATGTCGTCCATGGCAGACCCAAGCCACCCTGTTGTGCCAGCAAGTATAAAATTATGCCGCTTTGTAATAGCTGTATCGCCGGGGTTAATTGAGGTTACATTAATATAAATATTACTGTAACGATAAGCATCAGTATGGCGCAATACTACATAAACATTGTAAAAAGCTGTAGTATCGTTAATCTCAAAATTAAACCGCAGGCTATCTTTAGCTGCCCAGGACTGGTTTGCAAAGGCCTTTGTTTGCTCAAATACACCAACAGTATCGCAGCCAAATGCACAAATAACCAGCAGGGTAATAATTAATGCGCTCTTTTTCAATCCTAAAAGTTAAAGTGTATTAATAGCTACAGCACATTTAGTATTTGCTCTTTTGCTTTTTCCAGTTCATCCTTCATCAGCACAACAGCCTTCTGCACCTCTGCATCATAGGCTTTTGATCCCGTGGTATTAATCTCCCTGCCTATTTCCTGCAAAATAAAAGACAACTTTTTACCTTTTACAACTTCATTTTCCTTTAATATGGCGCGAAAATAATCACAATGGTTCTTCAACCTCACCTGTTCTTCACTTATATCAATTTTTTCAATGTAATATATCAGTTCCTGTTCCAGCCTGTTAGGATCGTAATTTTCCTTGCCCACGTTTTCTTCAAGTACTTTTTTAAGACCATCTTTTATTTTCTCGCGCCTCCTGGGTTCAAGCGTGGCTACAATATCCTGCTGGTTTTCAATGCTGGCAATACGCTCTAATAAATCAGTTTCCATGCTTGCACCTTCAATTTTCCTATGAGCATTTAATTGTGCAATAGCTGATTGCAGCAGCTCTTTAAATTCATTCCATTCTGCCTCACCCAGCACGTCTGTTGAGGGTGCAACCACTTCCGGCAGTTTTAGCAATGTACCGAGTATATTATTATCTGCCTCTATATTAAGCTCTCCCGCCAATTCAATCACCTGCGTGTAATAGGCCTTCAGCAGGTCTGTGTTTATAGTAACCGGTTTGGCACCTCCATTTTGCTTAACGGAGATAGTACACTCAACACTGCCCCGCACCAGCCCTTCGTTTAGTATGTTGCGCACGTCTATTTCATAAGGTTTAAGTAAGGCTGGTAGCGCAAGCCTTATGTCATATTGCTTACCGTTTAAAGAACGCACTTCTATCAAAAATGCCTTTTCGTTTATTGTTTGCTCTGCCCTGCCGTA
>DASZUX010000459.1:0-2223 GCA_035547455.1 Chitinophagaceae bacterium | reverse complement strand
ATATCATGTTTGCAAAAGGCAAGATTACCCAAAATGGTTTTAAGGTTTAGTACTACTTCCAAAAAACCCATAAAAGCAAGGTCACGGTAATGTTTTACAAGCGTAGCGCCGGCAGCCTGCATAAGGTCTCCTCCCCAGCAGCGGATATTTGCAGCCGCATCTAACTTATGCAACTCCTTAATAAGGTTGCTGCCATGCAAATCGCCGCTTGCTTCGCCTGCTATAATGTAATATTTCATGCCGGTGGCGGTTGTGGTAAATAATTCAGTGCATTGTAAGCTTGATAATGATTGCAGGCAGTGCATATATACAGGTGGCAATAAAAATGCCCACCGCCGTTTTATCAAGCCTTTTGTTTACATAATAGGTAAAAACGATGGCATTTAGAAAAAGCGAAAAGCTGATAATTGCCGTAAGAAAGCTTTTGTTTTGAAAGGCCACCTGTATAAAATCCGGCAAAGAGGCAGAGCCTGCCTTCCACAGGTAAAATACCAGCACACCAAGCAGTGGCATTATAAAGCCCAGGGCAAGACCCAGTACAAGTTTATTCGTTTTCAAAGCCTATGAAGTTAATGAGTTTTCCAGCTTTTCTTTAAGTTTATAATACGTAAGATCAAATTCTACCGGCACCACGCTTACATAATTGTTTTGCAGTGCCCACACATCAGTGTCTTTACCTTTATCAAAATTTAAAAACTCCCCGGTAAGCCAGTAATATTTTTTGCCTGAAGGGTCGCGCCGCTCATCAAACTTTTCCTCGTATTTCGCATACGCCTGGCGGCATACTTTAAGCCCTTTTAACAATTCAACAGGCGCTTTTGGTATGTTTACATTAAGGCAAAGGTGTTTATCGTATTTCTTTTTAAGCAATTGCGGCACCAATATAGCTGCGTACTTTTGCGCACCTGTAAAATCAGCCTCAATATTATAATCCAGCAGACTGAAACCTACGCTGGGTATGCCTTCAATACTGGCTTCCAGCGCAGCACTCATAGTGCCTGAATATATTACATTAATGGAGTGGTTGGGTCCATGGTTAATACCACTTAAGCATATATCAGGCTTGCGGTGCAGTATTTTATCCACCGCAAGTTTTACACAATCAACCGGCGTGCCGCTGCACTGCCATGCTTCAATGCCTTCAAAAGTATGTACGGGGTGCAGGCGCAACGGGTGGCCTACGGTTATTGCATGCCCCATACCGCTTTGCGGCTTATCAGGCGCCACCACCACTATTTTGCCAAGGTGTTTTACTGCATCCACAAGCGCCTTTATACCCGGCGCTGTAATACCATCGTCGTTGGTAACCAGTATAATGGGCTCTTCTTTTTTTGTCTTTGCTGCTTTAGCCATAAGTGCCGCAAGATACGAAGAACGTTTTTATACCCCCGTTTCAACTCCAACCATAACAAACGCTTAAAGCATTTTTTTATTACCTTCATTTAGCTGCAACAAATTAATTATGAGAAATAATTTTTACTGCTGTTTTCGCCACCCGGCATCTTTTTTCCTGCTTTGTTTAACAACTTTTTTACCCTGCCTGCTTAATGCGCAAACCGCTGCAAAACCTATTGTTTATCCCCAGCCGGTATTTACTGATGAAAACAGGCAGCAAAAAGTACTGGATGCCATGCCGGTGGCAGAGCAGTTAGTAAAAGATTATATGGAGAAAAACCATTTTCCCGGCTTTGCGTACGGTATTGTACTGGATGGGAAGTTGATATACACAAGTTACCTTGGTTATACCGACGTGGAAAATAAGGTGCCGGTGAGCAAAGGCTCTGATTTCAGGATTGCATCCATGACCAAAAGTTTTACCGCTATGGCAATTTTAAAACTGCGGGATGAAGGCAAGCTGCAATTAGATGACCCCGTGTATAAGTACATACCGGAAATGAAAAACCAGCCTTACCCAACCAAAGATGCAGCACCGGTAACCATACGAAACCTGTTATCGCATTCAGCGGGCTTTCCTGAAGATAACCCGTGGGGCGACAGGCAACTGGCCGATTCGGACGCACAGATGCTGGCACTTATTAAGAAAGGCATATCATACTCTACTAACCCCGGCACGGGCTACGAGTACAGTAACCTTGGTTTTGCCATGCTGGGCTACATTATTAAAAAAGTATCCGGCAAAACATACGAACAATATATTAGTGAAAACATACTGGCGCCGCTGGGCATGAATGAAACCTACTGGGAATATACAAAAGTACCTGC
>DASZUX010000458.1:0-3693 GCA_035547455.1 Chitinophagaceae bacterium | reverse complement strand
TAATAATGTTTACCTCGTAATAATACATAATTTTAATGAAATAAATGCTATGGCAAAGAAAGATTCAAATGACCTGCTTAACTTTCTTAAGCCTTTTCCTGAAGAAACACAGCAATTGGTATTATGGTTGCGCAATTTTGCGTGGGATGCTTGCCCCGGCGCCAATGAATTGATTTATGATAATTATAATGCATTGGCCATCGGCTGGTCATTAACCGATAGGGTAACCCATACAATCTGCAGCATTGCTGCATACCGCGCAGGCACCAATGTACATTTTGGCTTTTATTGGGGCAGCCAGGTTAGCGATACCAAAAAAATGTTGCTTGGCAGCGGCAGCCAGTACAGGTATATATTAGTAAGAGATAAAGAAAGCTTCCCGGTTGTATATATTACTGGCCTTATTCATGAGGCGCATGTAAATGCACTTGCAAAAATAAAAGACGAAAAACAGGTAAAACACGGATTGACCATTATCAAATCAGTCTCCGGCAATAAGCGGGAACCTGCAAAAACAAAGGCTCTGCCAAAGACAAAGACCGCAAAAAAGGTTTAATTACAATACAATTTTAAAGTATGGAAAAAAAGTATTTTGCATTAACCCTATTGCCCGGCCGGCCTGATTTTGCGCAAACCATGACGCCCGAAGAGCGTGCTGCTATGCTGGCACATATTGATTACTGGAAGAGCATTATGGCCCAGGGCAAAGTCCTTGTGTTTGGCCCGGTGCTCGACCCTGCGTCTGTATATGGCCTGGGCATTGTTGTTGTGGACGATGAAAAAGAGGTAGCTGAATTTATTGCAAACGATCCTGCCTCATCTATCAATCGGTATGTTTATCATCCCATGAGGGCCGTAGTGCCGGAAAAATAATAACATAAATATTATTTATAAATATAAATTATTTTAAAAACAGCACATGTTTCTTTTCAGGCAATTTGGTAAGGCTCCTTCAGGCGATGAATACGTTAAGATTAAAAAATCTGTTAACTATAAAAACAATAGCTTTCAAAACCTGTCATCTACTGAAATGATGACGGGGAATATGTCTTACATGCAACTCATGTGGCATTTTATCAACAGGCCGTCATACTGCGTACCTGCCCGGCCTCTCCCTTCTGTAAAAACTAATCTACATAATATTCAGTCTTCAAACGCCGTTATTGTTTGGTTTGGGCATTCATCTTACTTTATCCGCGTTAATCATAAAAATATTCTTGTTGACCCTGTATTTAGCGGTCACGCATCTCCTTTCAGTTTTACGGCCAAAAGTTTTCCCGGGGCAAATGTGTACACAGTGGCAGATATGCCGCCTATTGATTTGTTGATACTTACACATGACCATTATGACCATCTTGATTATGATACTGTGCTCCGGTTAAAAGGTAAGGTTAAGCAAATATGTACATCGCTTGGTGTTGGTTCGCACCTCCGGTACTGGGGGTTTGATAAAGAGAGGATAATAGAGTTTGACTGGTGGCAGGAGAGGAAGTTATTTGATGATATGCGGTTAACCGCTGCACCTGCGCGGCATTTCTCCGGCAGAAGTTTTACACGCAATAAAAGTTTGTGGTCTTCATTTATACTGCAAACGCCCGGTTGTAACATATACCTCGGCGGCGACAGTGGTTATGATACCCATTTTGCAGAAATAGGCAAACGGTTCGGGCCGTTTGAAATTGCTGTGCTTGAATGTGGGCAGTACAATGAAAACTGGAAATATATTCACATGATGCCTGAACAAACAGTGCAGGCTGCTATTGATTTACAATCAAAAATGCTGATGCCTGTACATTGGGGCAAATTCTGTCTCTCGCTGCACCCCTGGTATCAGCCTGCTCAAAGGGTTCAGGGTGCCGCTAAAGAACGGGGGCAGGCTATAACAACGCCATATATTGGCGAGCCGGTTATTTTAAATGAAAATTACCCTGCAACACAATGGTGGCAGCAATTTGTTTAATGATAAATTTTATAATATGTTGATATATATTTCGTTATACTAACCTGGCGTAAATATTCTCAACCCCGCGCCGTTAAATAAAATGTTAAAGTATTGTTAACTAAAACCTATAACCTTTTTCGTACGTGATTAGTTATATCTTTAGGATATGAAA
Organism: Chitinophagaceae bacterium; assembly: GCA_035547455.1. Taxonomy (GTDB): domain Bacteria; phylum Bacteroidota; class Bacteroidia; order Chitinophagales; family Chitinophagaceae; genus JABDFW01. Next base: position 1,579 of record DASZUX010000458.1, on the reverse strand, counting down.
GCTGATATACTTAATAACAATAACAATACTGAGCCAACAAAAGCCCAGCTTGAAATTTTGCAGGTGCTGTGGAAGCATGGACCAAGTACTGTACGTTTTGTGAACGACCAGCTTAATCAACAAAAACCAGAACCTCTCAGCTATACTTCTACACTTAAACTGATGCAGATTATGCTGGAGAAAGAAATGCTGAAAAGAGACGAAAGTAATATGACGCATGTGTATAGTGCAACACTTGAAGAACAAAAAATACGGCGTGTTGTGCTGGATAAATTTGTAGATAGTATGTATGACGGATCGGTAAAAAATTTGATGCTTGAGTTGCTGGGTAATGATAAAACAAGTAATAAAGATTGGGAAACTATTAAAGAATTGCTGAAAAAACTTGATTAAGAAAAATATTCATAAACTAATTTGATATGAACCTGTTGACTGGCAAAATTGTACAGGCGTTATGCTGGATGCTTATCCATTCTCTTTGGCAGGGATTACTTATGGCAGTATTAACCGGCATTGTAATGATAGCCACAAAAAAATCCGGCTCAGTAATTCGGTACAGGCTGCTGTCTGGTATTTTCCTCGTCTTTATTTCGGGTGCGGTGATAACTTTTTATATCCAGTTGCAGGGTACGCCCGGTGCCGTGCAGCAACAGGCTGTTAATATACCCGCAGCTATTAATACTGTTGTGCCTTCACAGCCCCTGGGCGGTACGGCTTATACACCTGCAGCAACGGGCAGCAATACATTACAAGATTATGTACGCAATTTTGAAGAATATTTTAATACGCATGCGTCTCTTATTGTAACTATTTGGTTCATCATATTTATGGCAAGATGTGTTAAAATACTTTCAGGCATTGTGCATTTGCAACGCATACGTCATTACAAAACAAGCCCTGTACCTGGTTTTTGGCAGCAAAGAATTTCTATTCTGGCAAAGCGTCTTAATATAAGGAGGCCTGTTTTCCTGCTGGAATCTGCCCTTATTAAAGTGCCTGCCGTAGTAGGGTTCTTAAAGCCTACTATACTTGTACCAATAGGATTGCTTAATAATTTATCGCAAGAAGAGGCAGAGTCAATCCTCATGCACGAACTCGCGCATATATGGCGCAAAGATTACCTGTTTAACCTGCTGCAATGTTTTGTTGACGTTATTTTCTTTTTCAACCCGGCAGTTTTATGGGTTTCTTCGCTTATACGCAACGAAAGGGAAAATTGCTGCGATGACATTGCCATCATCGAAACAAAAAGCAAAAAGCAATTTGTGCAGGCACTTGTTTCGTTTCACCAGTACAATAATGCTGCTCCCAAATATGCAATGCCTTTTGCAGAAAGAAAAAGCAAACTTGTTGACAGGGTAAAGCGCATTGTAAATAACAACAACACAACGCTTAACCCTGCTGAGAAAATTGTACTGGTAGGTTGTTTAATAGTGTTTGGCCTTGCCCTGGTTACAGTAAGCAACGGGCAGGCAGAAAAAAAGAAAGCGCCACAGCATAAAGCTGCTTCTGCAACTGAACAACAGGATACCAGCAGGCCCGGAAAACAACCGCAAAAAATAGCCGGCGCAGGCGATAA
>DASZUX010000457.1:0-4899 GCA_035547455.1 Chitinophagaceae bacterium | reverse complement strand
AATGAATATTTTTTTTATTTGTTCTAAATGTATTTCATTCTTATCAAGGCATTGCTTAATGGCTGCAGGAACTTGCTTTAAAGCAAATTCGTACACTTTACGCCCCTGCATTTTTAAATAGAGGTTTGTACCAGGAACCGCCGGGTTATTACTTGCACCCATATAAATAAAGTCAGCTTCATTTTTTGTAAAAGAAGCCGAAACACTTTTTAGCATACCTTTTTTTTCCGGGCTGCTTTGTATTTGTGTCACAACGGCTCCGGCCCCATCGCTATAAATCATACTGTCACGGTCATATACATCCAATACGCGGCTAAGTGTTTCTGTTCCAATAACAAGGCAGGTTTTAGCAACACCCGCCTTGCCAAAAGCGTCTGCCTGTATTAGCCCCTGTAACCAGCCCGGGCACCCAAATAAAATATCATACGCAACACACCCAGGTGCTTTAATGCCCAACTCCTTTTTTATACGCGATGCCAGTGAAGGCACCATTGATGATTGGGGGGCATGCAAACCTGTGTCGCCGAAATTGTGTGCAACAATTACCTGGTCAATTGTTTCAGCATCAATACCGGCGTCGTCTATAGCAATTTTGGCAGCAAGCATACCCATAAAAGAAGCGGTCATATTACCAGGGCTATACCTGCGTTCGCAAATGCCTGTAATAACCTCAAACTTCTCTATTATTTCCTCTCCGGGCCTGGTAATTAATTTTTGATTTTCGTCATAAAAAGCTTGCCCCACAAAATCTTTATTACACTTGGTTACAGGTGGCACAAAGCTGCCGGTACCTGTTATAACGGTTTGCATAATTATGTTACGGATAATTAAATAAATCCATCAAAAAAAGGGAGAGCTGTTTTCAGCTCTCCCTGGTAATGATTTGCACAAATTACCACCTGCTCTTGGAGTAAGATTGCCTTCCTCCGGGCTTTTCCTCCCGGGGCCTGGCTTCATTAACAACAATCGCCCTTCCTTCAAAATGGCTTCCGTTTAATTGCTTGATAGCGTTTTCAGCGTCTGACTTATCAGGCATTTCAACAAATCCAAATCCTTTGCTGCGATTGGTATATTTGTCCATAATAATTTTAGCTGAAGAAACAGTACCCACACCAGCGAATAACTGCCTTAAGCTTTCATCCGTTGCCGTAAAGCTTAAGTTTGATACAAAAATGTTCATGTTTTTAAATTAAATAGAAAATAATGCTGAGGAAAAAAGCAAGGAGTAAAATAAAATTTAACTGTAGGCGTGCGTGCCAGCGGGGAAAAATCACTTACTGAGTGCTGAAATACTCAAATTACTGTATGAAGGTATTTGCTTTATGGCACACAGCCAAATAAATCTTATTTCGGCCTGGGCGTGGCAACGCTCGTCACATTGCCTTATATGTCATTAAAAAGATATTTGACATTTCTGTAATTGTGTTGTGCTTATTATACATTAATACTACCTACGGTTGTTAAATAACAACAATAAGTAGCGTAACTACAACTAACAGGTGTTGCACTTTTAAAGATAACGGTAATTAACCGGGATACCTTTGTGGTATTAAAACAAAAATCAAAAAAACACGTATGGATACTAAAATCATCGGTGGAAAAATTGCCAAAGCACGAAAAGAAAAAAATATGTCGCAGGCACAACTTGCCCAGCTTTTATTTATTAGCCCGCAAGCCGTTGGAAAATGGGAGCGCGGAGAATCAATTCCCGACATTATTACCTTTAACCGGCTTGCAGAAATCCTGGCTGTTGACCTTAACTTTTTTTCAGAAAATTTTCAATCTGTTAACAATGAAATGACACCCAAAATAACCATGAACACCGGCGGCGGTATTGAGCAAATGGCACAGGAAGCTGCAAACCGTTACCGCTCGGCTGAAGAGCAGTTGTTAACAAACTTCAACGGGAGTAACCTGTTAAAAAGTGATTTTGCAGGTATTGCCGCGCATAACAGGAAGTTTAACGGCAGCATGTTGCGGGGGGCTGATTTTTCTGGTGCAGACTTAACAGGCAGTTCGTTTACTGCCAGCGATGTACAGGAAGTTAATTTTGACGGGGCGAACCTTACAGACTGCATGATGTCCGTAATTGACCTTTCAAATGCGAGTTTTAATAAAACTATTCTTGTGCGTACTGAATTTAATAAATCAGTGCTGGCCTGCGCTAAGTTTAACGATGCGAAACTGATTGATACAAAGCTAACTATGACTGATCTTAAAAAAACGGTTTTTGAAAATTGTGTATTTACCGGCGTGGATTTTAACTATTCCGATTTACGGGGGCTATGCCTTGATAAGCAAACTTTTATAGGCGTTAAGTTTCACAATGCAGCGCTTAACGAGGCAACATTTAAAGGTGCAACGCTTGAAAACGTATCGTTCCGTTCAAAGTATGCTTTAACCAATAGGTATTACCGTGCCATTAAAACCATCTGCTTTGATGGCGCCATGATGGACAAACTTACCTATGCATCGCTTAAAGGAATCGGGGCCGGTTTATTAAACGTTACAGTAATATAACCAGGTAACTTTTATTAACATTTTTTCCTGGTTTTACCAGGTTTGCAACTCATTTTAGCAATACAAAAAATTAGGAATATTGAACTATTAACAATTTAGTTAACACAAGAGACACAATAGGGACAAAATTTAAGAAAAATTAGTAGTAAGATAAGTATCGAAAAAAATCATCCTGTTACGCCTCCGGCCGGGTGCCACACATAGTTGAGCTTGCTTTTATTTGCAAATCGTTAGGGCGCCAAAGTTAATAACGCTAAGCTAAGCATAGCGGGGGCGATTCTTCCTTAAGCGCTAATTTCAAGCTTATATCCTTTGCCACGTATAACAACAATGGAAATATTGGGATCAGGTTCCAGTTTTTTTCTGAGTTTTGATATGAACATATCAAGACTGCGGCCTACTATTACACCTTTATCTTCCCATATCTCTTTTTGTAGCCTGCTTCTCTCTATTGTCTTGTTTGGAGAAGATGCGAAGATTTGCATCACGCGGGTTTCAGTTCCGGTAAGATCAATGGTCTTTCCATTTATTATGAGCTTACGATTTTTTTCATCGAACAACATTGAGCCCAAAGTAACTATGCCGGTACTCTCACCACCAGGTAAAAGCCGACGCGGTTTAGCAGACCTAAAAAATATAAAACCAATAAATGCTAAAAATGGCAAACTGCCTAACAAAAATCCATTCTTTACTGTATTTATTCCTGTCGGTTTAAATTTGATGTTGATGATGTAACGTGCCCTTGGTTGCACTCTTCCCCTGCAAGCTATAATATCATCTTTTTTATTTTTGGATATAGCATATCCATAAGCTACACCATGTTGGTCATTGTTCAGGACTGTGACCACATAATCACTTGCAATTGGGTCTTTGGCCAACAAACGCCGGGTAGTATTCACCAGCGAGTCGGGTTGAAAAGTAAGTTCATTCTCAAAGCTGACCTGGTATTCATTTTCAGCGATCTTTTTTACCGGGAGAACCCTTGATTTACTGTCGCCCGACTGTGTGAGTAGTTCATCTCCTATCTTCCGAAGTAAAACTTCCCTCCTGGCAATATCAAAACCATCACTGCCGGTCATATTGAAAGCCACGCATGTTACAGAAATAAACACGAGCAGCATCAATCCCCACGGGTATTTGCGTTTCCCGGAAAGTAAATTTCGGCTGTCAAACATCCATCTTATCATTTATTTACAAAGGTTACATTTTTATTTACAATCCAAATTACCGCTCGTAAAGGTGCCAGGTTAATTTTGATGCATCAATTGTAAACTTCAAAAAATAAACAAATGAAAAATAAAAGAATCATTTTGTCCTGCCTGGTTATCCTTATGATAGCAGTAATTTATTTTGCCGTACAGGGTAAACAAAAAAATGGCAATCATCGCGCCAACTTTTCTGGCGAATGGAAATCCAAAGAGTCAATAAGTATGGGCGGAAATATTGTTTGCTCATTTGACGAGGGTGACCGTATGCTCTCTAAAACAATGAAAATAGCAGAGCAGGCAGATTTTCTAACCATAGAAACACCAAACCCGTCTTCTGGCGCGGCGCAGGCTGCAAGCCAGGAGAAACTGGCCTTCAACGGTAAAGAAAGTCAGGTTAATCATGGCCCGGAAAGAGGAAAGAAGTTTACCGTAAAGTTATCACCCGACAGAAAAACCATGACTGTTAACTCAATTGTACAGTTTATGACAGCTACTCCTTACCATGTAGATGTTATGAAACAAGCAGTTGTTTACGTAACAGAGGTTTGGAAGTTGAGCAATGATGGCGAGTCCATTTCTGTTCAGGCAAATGCAAAATCAAGCTTATTCGGTGACGAGCGTTCCTGGACGACCGTATTCGATAGAGTCAATTAGTATTCAAAGACTTTTTTGCACAAGCCCGATTTAGTTGGGGCTGTTTTAAACGAGATGCCGTAACGTATTGCTTGCGCTCAAATATGCAGAACGGGATGGTAAAATAATTTTTAAACGTGTCCCTCACAAAGGCGATTACTGATATTAAATAAATTTATGCAATACATACACTTATATACTTTGTTCCTGGTGCCTGTTTTGCACACATCTTGTGGACAAAACAATGCGCCCTTTGGTTTCTTCATTACTCTTTGATACAGCTTCCTGTTTTTTCCTAAGTTTATAATTCTTCTTTGCATGTAAGCGTACCTATTTTTCGGTCAGTTAGCGATTAGATGTGAAGGCCCTACTTGCCAATACATAAACACAACTGTCCTGACAATCAGTTTGTCTATAAAATCAGAGGTACAAAACCATGATGTAAATCCCGGTAAAATTGACCCCCTCTCCCCATTTCAAATTGACCTACTTAAGAACGATTTCAAAAGGGGCCTAAAAAAAGCCTGCTGAGAGGACT
>DASZUX010000456.1:0-4374 GCA_035547455.1 Chitinophagaceae bacterium | reverse complement strand
ATACTGCTGCAGTACCAGGACAGGGGCAAGTGGAACAAAGAACTGATGCAAACCGGCTATTTCTATCTTAACAAATCATCACAGGGCGATTACCTGTCAGTGTATCATGTTGAATCTGCTATTGCTGCGGAGCATTGCCTTGCTCCCTCATTCGCCGAAACCAACTGGCAGCGTATGCTTGATCTGTATGATTTATTGCTGCGTATAAAAGCTACGCCTGTTGTAAAAATAAACATGGCCATTATTCTTGCCCAGGCAGGTAAAACCGCAGAAGCAATAGAGTCGGTACTTGCCATAGACAATCTTGGTACCCTGCTGCAAAACCAGTACATGTACAGCGCCGTGCTTGGCGACCTGTATTTAACACACGGAGATTATAACGAGGCCAAAAAATATCTTTCGCTAAGCCTGCAGTTAACCACATCTGAACCGGAAAAAAAACTGCTGAAGGAAAAACTTAAAAATATAGCCGCCGCTATTACATAAGCGGTTAACAAAAAAATACAGCCTTTCATACCTTACCCTTCCAATAAATATAAAAATGAAAGGTGTATTAATTTTTATAGGTGTTATAACCTGTATATTGCCATGCGGGTGTAAGGCGCAAAACAGTTTTACAGCTTTTGAAAACAAGTTTGTAAAACAATACGGGCAGTTAAACATACTGCAATTACAGTTAAGCTATGTTGATAACCTGCAGCAGTTGCCGGATGGCAATAATTTAAACAAACAGGAAGATTTTTTTGCACAATCGCTTGCCGGCCTTAAAGCATTTAGCCCCAGCCGGCTAACACCACAACAGCAAACAGATTACAGCCTTATTGAATACGAAAGCCGCCTTATGCTTGGTATGCTGAAGATTGATAAACAATGGCAGCCGTTAAAGCCTGCCGCCATACCGGCTACAGGCCTGTACACATTGCCGTTGGGCAAGGAGTGGTATGCATGGTTTTTAAAAAGGTGGGTGGGTGATGATGTTACGCCGGATGAAATATATGCTTTTGGCTTGCAGCAGGTGGAGGAGGTAAAAAAACACATTGACAGCATACGCATGCAAACAGGTATGGATGAAGATAAGTTTTATGCATACCTGGAAGACGTATCATTTTTTACGGCAGATCATAACGCTGTGCAGGCTGCATTTGAGCAGGTAAAAGATACTGTGCTGCATAACCTGCACCGGTTGTTTACCAATACTGATATACCTGCAGTAGCCATACGGCGCGGCACAAACAATGCATTAGCGCAGGCGCCGGGCTATTACAGCGACAATACTTTTTACTATAACCTGTTTGATAAACCCTACAATACACGCCAGTACAATTGGTTGTTTATACACGAGGCGGTGCCTGGTCACCATTACCAGCACAGCATTGCAGCAGCATTGCACCGCACGCCCGTGCAAAACCTGTTTAGTTACATGGGGTACAGCGAGGGATGGGGTGCCTATGCTGAATACCTTGGGAAAGACCTTGGCTTGTACAAAACATGGTATGATGAATTGGGCAAATGGGAATGGGATATTGTACGCAGCGTACGCTTACCTATGGATGTAGGTATAAATTATTACGGCTGGACTGATGCACAGGCCCTTGCTTTTTGGAAGAAGAATATACGAGGCCAGGACGATATTGCCATGCGCGAAATAAACCGTATAAAGCGTTGGCCGGCGCAGGTGGTTACTTATAAATATGGTGCGGCAAAATTTTTGCAATGGAGGCAGCAGCTGCAACAGCAGCAAGGGGCAAGGTTTGATATAAAGGCGTTTCACGATAAGGTGCTTAACAGCGGCCCTTTGCCCTTTTTTATATTACAGAAAATAGTGCTGGGTTAAACCTGTTAGCCTGGCGGCTTAAGGTGGTTTTGCTGTTTCATTCCTGCGGTAATGTAATCTTATACATCAAAATAGTAGCTTTACCCTATGGCCGGCAAAACCAAAAAGCCCTCATCAAATTTTACGTTACACAACAAAGTGCAACTGCTGTGCGGCGGTACGGAGTTTTATGCACAACTGCATGCCATAATAAACAATTCCACACATGCCTTTTACCTGCAAACATATATTTTTGAAGATGATGAAACCGGCCGCTCTGTAGCAGATGCCCTGCTCACGGCGGTAAAACGCGGCGTGCAGGTGTACCTTATGATAGATGCTTATGCATCGCACGCATTACCTAAACAGTTTGTAAAACACCTGCAGCAGGGTGGCATACACTTCAGGTTTTTTGAGCCCTTTTTTAAAAGCCGGCATTTTTATATAGGCCGGCGCATGCACCATAAATTGGCCGTGGCCGATGCTATGCATTGCATTGTGGGCGGCATAAATGTGGGAAATAAGTATAACGATTTTCCCGCCCAGCCCGGCTGGCTCGACTTTGCGGTATATGTACATGGCCAGGCTGCCCGCGAAGTTTGTCTTGTAGCAAGGCAGATGTGGCGGGGTATGAGCGCCCAAAAAGCATCAGAAGACTGTACCGTGCATGGTTTTAAGGCAGGTATGTTGCCGCACATGCCCGTGCGGTTGCGCCGTAACGATTGGGTGCGCAATAAAATACAAATATCAAAAACATACCGGCAAATATTTACTACGGCAACCAGCCATATTACTATATTATGCAGCTATTTTATGCCTGGTAACATGATGAAAAAATATATACTCCGGGCCACTAAAAGGGGTGTAAAAATTAAGGTAATTATGGCTGGCCGGTCAGACGTGGCACTGGCAAAAAACGCAGAGCGGTTTATGTATGACTGGCTGCTGCGGAACGGTGTGGAAATATATGAATACCTGCCTAATATTTTACACGGTAAGCTTGCAGTGTGCGACAGTGCCTGGGTTACTGTGGGTTCGTACAACATTAACAATATCAGTGCCTATGCCAGCGTTGAACTAAATCTTGATATAGATGATTCTGCATTTGCCACGCACACTGAGTATTTAATGCAGCGCATCATCAAAAATGATTGTACGCGGGTAACCAAGGCCTATAAGGGCAATAGCCGTAATATCTTCAAACAGTTTATCAACTGGTGCTCCTACGAAATTGTTCGGCTGCTGTTTTACCTGTTTACATTCTATTTCAGGCAACGGGGAAATTAACTGGCAGGTATAACGCATTTGGTATATACAAAACCTTTGCGTATATGCAGGCATCACATTCATCATTGCATAGCGTAATTATTCAGCATAATTGTGTTATCTTAGCAACCAGTCAACAATGGCTAACCACTTCCGTTTGCCTGTAACCATCTCGTACAGTAACGGTAATAATGGCGGCAGCTACATTTTAAGTGCCTGCTGTACCTGTAATCCTTCAATAGCTGCTTGTAAAAGTGCGGTAACGATTAGCTGTTTTGCAACGGCAATCCATTTATTCATCTTGCAATAGCATGTGACGGCAACGCCGGCTGCATTGCTTTAAAAAAATGTTATGAGTGCAAAGAAAATTTACTGGTGTATAGTAGCTTTATTGTTTGCAGGTAAAACAATGGCAGAAATTAATAACACTGATGCAGTAAATGACCTTGTAAAAAGGGTAATGCAGGATAAAGCGCAGTACTTTGTTACTGCCATTATACCACGTGAGAATGGCAGGGATGTTTTTGAGCTTGAAAGCGGCAATGGTAAAATTATACTACGTGGCAGTAATGGCCTAAGCATAGCATCGGCACTTAATTACTACCTGCAGCATTACTGCCATTGTATAATTACATGAAATGGCACCAACATGCAACTGCCTGCCACACTGCCAGTGGTAAAAGGCGTAGCGCATATTGTAACACCCTACAAATACCGTTATTATTTAAACTATTGCACTTTTAATTATTCAATGGCGTGGTGGGATTGGCCGCGGTGGCAAAAGGAAATTGACTGGATGGCATTAAACGGCATTAATATGCCCCTGGCTATAACAGGCGAGGCTGCTATTTGGCAAAATGTGTACAAAAGCATGGGGTTTACCGATGAGGAACTGGATAAGTTCTTCAGCGGGCCATCATACTTTGCCTGGTTTTGGATGGGCAACCTGGATGCATGGGGTGGCCCTTTGCCGCAGCATTGGATGGATACCCACAAAGTGCTGCAAAAAAAAATTCTTGCGGCTGAAAGGGCTTTGGGTATGACGCCGGTACTGCCTGCCTTTACAGGCCATGTGCCTCCATCGTTTGTAAAACATTTTCCTAATGCAAAAGTTAAGCACACCAACTGGAACCAAAACTTTGAAGATGTATACATCCTCGACCCCGCTGACCCTATGTTTGAAACGGTCGGTAAGAAATTCATTATTGCAGAAGTAAAAGAATTTGGTACAGACCACCTGTATTCTGCGGACACCTTTAACGAAAATGTGCCGCCTACTACTGATTCAACCTATT
>DASZUX010000455.1:0-3764 GCA_035547455.1 Chitinophagaceae bacterium | reverse complement strand
GCCGCAGCTACCTGCAGGGCGACCCCAATGTAAAAAAGATAAATTCACATATTACCAAGAAAGTCGCCGATAAGCTGGATGAAATTTTCAGGAGCGACCGTAAATCTTTCGAGGAAAAATGGGAAAGTCTTGGGCTTTTTGTGAAATATGGCATGATGACAGATGACAAGTTCCTGGAAAAAGCCAATAAGTTTTTGATAATGGAAGATGCTGCGCCGGCCGAAGGTGAACCTAAATTCTATACACTGGAAGAATACAAACTGGCGACAGAGACATTGCAGAAAAACAAGGAAGGCAAACAGGTAATAATTTATACAACCAACCCTGTGCAGCAGGATGCATACATTAAGGCATGCAGTGCAAAAGGTTACAAGGTGGTAAAGATGGAAACCCTTGTAGATGCTGCCTTCATCAATAATATGGAAATGAAATGGCAAAACGTACACTTTGTGCGCGTGGATGCCGATATAGTGGATAATATTATTGACAAACAGGAAAATACGGAAAGTGTATTAAGCAAGGACGAAGCTGAAACACTAAAAGGCTTGTTTAAAATTGAAATACCCGAATTAACCGCTACGGTAGAAGTGAAGGGGTTAAGCCCCGAAACACCGCCCGTTGTGGCAACAAGGCCTGAATTTATGCGCCGTATGAAAGATATGGGCGCTATGGGTGGGGGTATGACGGCATTTTATGCCCAGATGCCCGACGAAGTAACCCTTACGGTTAATGGTAACCATCCAATTTACCAGTCTCTTTTAAAAGAAGAGGATAAAGGCAAACAGGAAAAGCAGGTGCGTACCCTGGCAGACCTTGCCCTGCTTTCGCAAGGGCTGCTGAAAGGTGCGGAGCTTACCAACTTTATTAACCGCAGCGTTGAGTTGATGGAGAATAAAAATTAATAAACAGCTTTAAAATAAAACAGGTCGCTATGCTAAATAAGCAGGCGGCCTGTTTTTGTTTCCCGTAGTAAATATTTATTCTGCGCCAAGTGTTTTTAGGTGGAACTGAGCTTCTGTCAAAGTCTTATCAAGCGATAACGATTGTTTAAAGCGCATAATGGCACTATCTTTTTTATTCAGCATTTCATAGCAGCGCCCCTGGTAATAGTAAGCATCAGCATACAGGTTGTTTACCTGCCCCGCAAAATTAAACACAGTTAGCGCACTGTCATATTGCTTGCTGTCAAAATACACAAGCCCTTTTTCAATATAAGCTTCCATGTAAGTGTAATTGTTGGCAATACAGTCGTTAAACATGGTAAGCGCGGCATTTTTATTATGGGTACGTGCATAATATACCCCTGAAATGAAGGCTGCGCTGGCATCATACTCACGCCCAAGTCCCATATCTTTTACGCGGGCGCATATCAGCAATGCACGTGGGTTTTTCGTTTCGGCATACAAGTTTGCCAGGTCCAGCAGCCCGTCCGGTGATTCATAAATATGCAGGGCTTTTGCATAGCTCTCCATGGCTTTTAATGTGTCTTTTGCATCCTCGGCAATGCTGCCGCGGTTAAGCCATAGTTTATAATTAGTGCTGTCCCTGGTAACCACGGTGTCCATTTGCTTAACGGCTTGCCCTGCCATGCCTAAGCTATCTAATATATACGCTAATTGCAGGCGCAGGTTATTGCTGTCGGGGTACAGGCGTACTGCCTTGTATAATTCGGTTACTGGCCCGGGCAATGCTGTTTCATGCATGTCATTGCCTTTTACATCATCGGTATTACTGCCATGGCAGGCAACTAACAGGGTAAATATTCCGGCAAAGGCTGCCAGTCTTTTTTTCATAGCGCAAAAATAAACGTACCACTCCCTTTTATGACGTTTTTGTTACATAAGCAACCGTTGTTACCCTTTATTTTGCAAAAAATTATCATAATGAGATGTAATGGGAAAAAAGCCGCAACCATTTTGATATTATCCGTACTGCGGTTTTCATCTTTTGCACAAACCGATACCCTGCACTATGCTGATGAAAAGCATTTTAAAAATGTGCAGCAGTTAACCACAGGCGGCGATAATGCCGAAGCCTACTGGAGCTATGACAGCAAACATGTAATTTTTCAGCGTACCAACCCGAAAGAAGGTATTGAATGCGACCGTATGTTTATGGGTACTATACCTGCATTTAACCAGCCTTTTGTGTATAAGCAGGTAAGTAGTGGCAAAGGCCGTACTACCTGCGGTTTTTTCCTGCCCGATGGTAAGCATATCATATATGCTTCAACCCATCTTGCCGGTGATAGCTGTCCGCCTATACCCGACCGGAGTAAGTTTAATAACCGTTATATATGGCCTGTGTACGACAGCTATGATATTTTTATGGCTGATACCAGCGGTCATATTGTTAAACAGCTTACTAATACCGCCGGCTATGATGCGGAAGCTACTTTGAGCCCGGATGGAAAAAAAATGATTTTCACTTCAACACGCAACGGCGATCTTGACCTTTACGTAATGGAGTTAAAAACAGGAAAGGTTACACAAATAACCCACGAACTGGGTTACGATGGCGGCGCCTGGTTTAGCCCAGATGGAAAAAAAATTGTATGGCGTGCCAGCAGGCCTAAAACAGAAGCTGAAATAACCGATTATAAAGACCTTCTTTCTAAAGGCATGGTAGCGCCTACACAAATGGAGGTATTTGTAGCAGATGCTGACGGCAGTAATGTGCAACAGGTAACGCACCTGGGGCAGGCAAACTGGGCGCCTAATTTTACGCCCGATAGCAAACACATTATTTTTTGCAGTAACCATGAGTATAAGCGTGGTTTTCCCTTCAATATGTACCTTATTAATTTTGATGGCTCAGGACTGGAAAAAGTAAGCCACGATAAAGGCTTTGATGCCTTCCCTATGTTTAGTCCTGATGGCAGGAAGATAATGTTTTCATCCAACCGTAATAACGGCGGCGGCCATGACACCAATGTATTTGTTGCCGATTGGGTGCAATAATGGAATTGAAAAGAGGAAAATAAAATCAATTGTGAGGCGCCCGGGCCGGCAGGCCCCTAAACGGCTATACAAACAGGAGGGGGTGCTTAATAAGCACCCCCTCCTGTTTGTATAGCTATACCAGGTTTGCCATTTTACACCTGGCAGTTAATAAATTTGTTCTAAAAATCAAATCCAAGCGCAAAATACCATACGGGTTTTCCGCTAAAAAAGCGGTCCATTGGCCATGCGGCATCTAACTTTAAAAAATATCCCAGCAAGGTGCTGCGTGCGCCAAAGCCATAGCCGCCCGCAAAAGGCCCTATACCGCCAGCCCTGTCTCTAAAGGTAACAGGCTGTTCAGCACTTGTATAAGTAGGACGTTCAATATTTTTAAGAGAGCCTGCCCATGCAGTGCCCAAATCAATAAACTGCACTAACTGGAAGTTGCGCAGGAACGCATTATTAATCGGCCTGTCAAAGAATGTTGTAAATATCGGCAACCTGAACTCGCTGTTTAACACAATTGCATTGTTACCATTGGCTATATTTTGGGTAAACCCGCGCATATTTACTGCAAGCGATTGATAAGCATAATTCTGTGAGCCGTCAATTTGTGTTTGGCTATTAAACTTCGGGCTTATCCATCCGTCAACGCCGCCTAAATAGTAAATAATTTTTGTCTCTCCAAACGAAAAGTCTCCGGCTGCCCTGCCCGCCCAAATAAAGTTGCGGTATATTTTATAATAATACCGGGCATCAAAGCCTACATTATATATAGGCTTGCCCGATGCTGCTGCCAGGCCGGACGTACCGGAAGTTTTG
>DASZUX010000454.1:0-2557 GCA_035547455.1 Chitinophagaceae bacterium | reverse complement strand
CAAGATGCACAGCACCAATACTGCCATTTTTGAATTGTAATAATACTTCTGCGCATTCCTCGGTTTCAATTTCTAAGGAGCCTGTATTAACATGCAAGCCTGCAACTGTATCAACAGGTCCATTGAGCCAGCATAGATAGTCAAATTCGTGTATAATATCCAATAAAACGCCACCCCCGGTTTCAACACGAGCGCTCATGCCTTTGCGATAATCTTCATAAGGCCTCCATTGAGCCAGGTGTTGCCCTACAAACGCATTTACTGATACCGTTTTACCAATAATATTTTGCTGCATCAATTGCTGCACTTTTTGAAGGCCCGGGTCAAAATGTAAATCAAACCCTACCACAATGTGATTTTTATAACCTGCAGCAAGTTTTGTAATCTTTTTTATATCATCACTGGTATTACTAACAGGCTTTTCGATGTAAATATTGGGCACCTGTGCAGACAGAAGTTCCTTAAGATTTTCAGTATGCAGGGACGTAGGAGTACAAATAAAAGCGGTTGTAAAACTATTACTGTTTAATGCCTGGCGGATTGTTTTATACGCCGGCATTTTTGAAAAATTGTTTGTTAATGGTGAGCGTGTTACCACAGAAATATTCTTGTACCCTAGTGCCGTAAGGTTTTCCAGGTGCCTTCTGCCTATTGAGCCGGCGCCGATTAAAAGAATTTGAGGAGACACTTCAGTCATTTGATAATGCCACGTAAGACACCGGAAATTCTACAACCATAACCTGGCCAAGGCTTTCCAGTTTTACATATACTTTTTTATTACCCTGGCGGATAACAGTGCCAGTATTATCCATAAACACGCCTTGTTTTACAACTACCTTGTCGTTTTCCTTAAACTGCTGTAACGGCAATATAGAAATGGTAGTATTTTTTTCAAGAAGGTATGACTTTATAAGTTCAATCTCTTCGTTTTTAATAATGGCCGGCTTTCCTAAATAGTGTACAAAATTTAGTACCCCGCCTGTTTGCAATACAGACAAGCGTTCATCTTCGGTAATATTTACAAATACGTACGAACGGAATAAAGGCTCTTCTACAATTTTTTTCCTGTCACTCCATTTTTTTTCTACTTTTTGCACAGGGCACCAACTATTTATACCTTTTTTTATTAGTACGCCATCCACTTTTTTTTCCCACCGCGGTTTTGTATATACTGCAAACCAATTTGTAACCCTGTTCATATTTATTTATAGCTCCGCCATCTCAGTCACAAATGATGTGTACGAGTCCGGTTGTTTTATGGCAAATTATTATCTTTTAAAAATCTTATCTAAAAATCCTTTTAATCCCTTTGCCTGCCGCTCTGTATAGTAACCACTGCCATAGTGATAACCATACCCATAACTATATCCATACCCGTACCCGTATCCATAACCCAGACCGGTAGAAGTAATAATGCCATTTATAACTATGCACAACCGGTTAAATTTCTTTTCACTATAAAGCTTTTCAATAAACTTAATAGTTGTTTTATAAGAATATTTGTGTCTTATTATAAACAAGGTAACATCTACATACTGGGCTACGGTAAATGCGTCTGCAACCAGCCCTACAGGCGACGAGTCAATTACGATATAATCGTACTGCTGTTTTAATTCCTGCAATAACTCACTAAACCTGTTGCTCATTGTAAGTTCAGTAGGATTGGGAGGAATAGGACCGGATAAAATAATATCGAGATTGCTGATATTTTGCATTCTTGTAATTACGTGCTGCACCGGTATTGTTTCGTCAACAAGATAATCAGTAAGCCCTTTATCTGTGTTTAGATCAAGGTACTTTCCGAGTTTGGGCTTTCTAAGATCCAATTCAAGCAGTAAAACACGTTTATCCGAGGTAACAAGGCTGCCTGCAAGGTTAAGTGATACAAAGCTTTTTCCTTCCCCGCTCATGAACGAAGTTACCAGGATAATTTTTTCTTTTTTATCGCTTGCAAGATAATTAAGGTTGGTGCGTATAAGCCTGAACTGCTCAGCAAGGACACTGCGGCTACTGGGTGTTACAATAGTATTTTTTTGCTTGCTGTTATAAGATAGCTCGCCAAGTACGGGAGTTCTTGTGCCTTCCTCTACCTCCCGGCGGTCAGCCAGCTTGTTATTGAAGAATTCAAGCAACAGCATTACCACAATCGGCAACAAAAAACCCGCAAGAATTGAAAACATTTTTATTTGCGAAGCATTTGGTCTTACTATTCCCTGGTCATGCGCATAATCAACCACCCTGGCATCTTCGGTAACAACAGCAAGAGATAGTTCCGCATCGGCTTTTTTCTGTAATAAAAAAGTGTACAATTGTTCCTGTACGTTTATACGGCGTTGCAAATTTATTAATATCCTTTCTTTTTCCGGTACACTGCTTAAGAGGTTTGAATAGGAAAGATACCGGCTGTTTACCTGGTCAAGCTTTGTTTGATAACTGTTTCGTATGCTCTGAATGTTTTTCAGTATGCTTTGCCTTATGTTAATAATTTCAGAACGCTGGCGATCGAGCACGGGGTCATTTTCAGTACTAATTTTTCGCTGGCTATTATATCTCAGTA
>DASZUX010000453.1:0-11731 GCA_035547455.1 Chitinophagaceae bacterium | reverse complement strand
CGTTCAAAAGAGTCATTGCTTGTTGTTTATTGAATTAAAGATTTGAAATAATTATTTTAAATGTTACTATGCCTTTGCTTTTACAGTGCCGGTAAATACCAGCGTTGAATGGGTTTTGTTACGCGCATTGCACGTTACTGAAATTGTTTTGCGTACCGGCTGGTTAGGAAAACCATGGTTACTGTCGTACTCGGCAGTAATTTCCCCTTCCTTACCCGGCAACACCGCGCTTTTTGTATAATCTGCCAATGTACAGCCGCAGCCCGGCTTTACCTCAGCCAGGTAAAGGGGTTTATCACCGGTATTTACAAACTGGAAAACTATTTTTACTTTTTCGCCCTGCGTTACCTCGCCAAAGTCTTTTATAGAATCAAGCCATTGTATGCTGGTAAAGTTAGCAGTATCAAACTGGTGCACCTGGTCTTTAAGGCTCGATTGCAGCCCGTTACCTGCGTTACTATTGCAGCCAAACGCAACTGCGGCTGCCAAAACAACCAGGCCAATTAAAAGCTTTTTCATAACGGGGCGTTTTAAGGCGGCAAAATTAAACTATTAGTTGGTTTTTTGCCTAAAATCAATTTTATGAATTTTGTCCTGTGCCAGCAGATCTTTATGAATATTGTCTAATATGCCATTTACAAACTGGCCGCTTTGGGGGGTGCTGTACTCCTTTGCTATATCAATATATTCGTTAATGGTAACTTTTGTGGGCACTGTTTCAAAATACAAAAATTCGCAAACCCCCATACGCATTAATATCATATCAAGCACTGCAATGCGCTCGGCATCCCAGTTTTTAAGTTTTGGCTTAATAAGGCCGGTTATGTAATCTTTCTTTTCGATGGTGGTATTCAGCAGGTCACGGGCAAATTTCCATTTTTCGGCACCAATCATATCCTGCAGGTTGAAAGTGGCAGGTTTTTGCAGGTAGCTGTGCATCAACTGGTTCATCATCTCGGCATCATCATCCCAGTTGTTAAAATGCTCCTCTATATGCGTAATAAAATCATCGTTTGCCAGCATAAGGTCGGTAAAAATAAACTGCAATATGTCTTTCTCCGCAGCCTTGTCCCTGCCGGGTTTTGCAATATATTCCTTGTAAAAAGGGGCTTCTGCCATAGCAAGATATACCTTTCTTACCTCGTCTTCAGTTTCTTCAAAACCGGCATTTGCCTGCTGCATAGCCTGTTTAAAGGAGGGGCTCTCCATTATGGCCCACAATAAGCTGTTGCCTGATATTTTAGTATTTACGTTAAGGTCCTCCGTGGTAGGCAGGTTCCTCCCTGCCCTCTTTTGCGCGTCTTTTTCAGCGTAGCGCGCTGTTTCAGTTAAAAAATACAACAGGTATATAAAAAGGTCGCAAGACTGGTTTAACTGCTTTTTTAATGTTTTTACTGCATCGGTTTTTCCATTAAACTCCTCACCGGGTTCAAGAGAGTACAAAAGCTGCATTACCTTAACACGTATGTTTCTTCGGCTAATCATTGGGCTAAAAGAACTTTTTTGCGCGGCGAAGATAGGCATTTGACGTATAAACTGTGTTAAACCCCCTCTAAAAATGACAGTGGTTGCGCATGTAAAACAGCGATGAAAAAATTAGCTTTATATAAAACCACCGGTAATTATTTTACGTAACTGCCGGTACGGCCGTAGGCTAACCTTTATAACAACAGCATAAAAATTTATTCGTACTCAAAAAAGTCCAGTATCCTTTTTTATAAATGGTTTACCACTTTATCCCCCCGCCACGGGGGATTTTTTTACTACCCGGCTAATGCCGGTGCATTAAACTATCCGGCTACCCTTATAAACCTGCACACTATCTTTACAGCAATGAAAAAACTGCTTATAATTGCCTGTACTACAACCATTGTGTTATTAAGTGGCTGCAAAAGCTGCAATAAACCACCACAGGTATATATGCCTCCGCCGGCTGTGCCTTTAATAAATTATGCCGTAGTAAACTACCTGCCTCATGATACTAATTCTTTTACTGAAGGGCTGCTGGTTAATAACGGGCAGTTGTGGGAGGCCACCGGGCACGCTCCCGAAAATGAATGGCCGCAAACACGCAGCCTGTTTGGCACGGTTAACATAAAAACAGGGGTTATTGCTGTAAAAGCCGAACTTGACAAGAACAAATATTTTGGCGAAGGCATAAGCTTTGTCGGCAACAGGCTATACCAGCTTACGCTATCGCCAAAGATTGGTTTTGTATATGATACATCCCGGTTTAGGCAGGTAAAGCAGTTTACTTTTCCCGGTAAGGAAGGCTGGGGGCTAACAACCGACAGCACCAGCCTTATAATGAGTGACGGCACAGGCATACTTTACTATCTTGACCCTACCACGCTGCAACAGGTAAAAACAATTACGGTAACAGAAAATGGGGTACCTGCTGACAGCCTGAATGAACTGGAGTACATTAAAGGCTATATTTACGCTAATACCTGGCTTACTAATACTATAGTAAAAATTAGCCCCGCCACGGGGCAGGTTATAGGCCGGCTTGACCTTACACCGCTTGCAGAAGAAGCGAAAACCAAATACCCCGGCAGCCTTGAAATGAATGGCATTGCCTACGATGCCGCTAATGATAAAATTTATGTTACCGGCAAATTGTGGCCCACTATTTACCAGGTACAATTTGCGCATTAACAGCAGTTAAAAAATACCTTTACAAAAAACAACAATTATATATG
This sequence comes from Chitinophagaceae bacterium, assembly GCA_035547455.1. Classification (GTDB taxonomy): domain Bacteria; phylum Bacteroidota; class Bacteroidia; order Chitinophagales; family Chitinophagaceae; genus JABDFW01. Next base: position 9,029 of record DASZUX010000453.1, on the reverse strand, counting down.
GCACAACAGCATTATAAAAATCACGCAAAGTATTACCCGTTGCACCATTTTATTTTTTATCCTGTAGTGCTGGCCGGCATTATTGCAAGTATTGTTTATTATTTTAAATACCCGCAACTGCACTCAGTATGGCTGGCGCTGGCTGCTATATTCCTGCTGCTGGGGGTACTTGGCTTTATGCTGCGCCAGCATTACGGGCTGGGCAACCAGGACAGGATAGTGCGCCTTGAAATACGCCTGCGTTACTATATACTTACACAACAGCGTTTTGAGCCCCTTGAACAAAAACTAACCTTTGGGCAAATAGCAGCATTGCGTTTTGCGCCTGATGAAGAACTGCCTGCGCTGCTGCAGCGTACACTGCAGGAACACCTTTCACCCAAGGCCATTAAGCAAAGCATTAATAACTGGCAGGCCGATGAAATGAGGGTATAAATTAACGTTCGAAAAGTGAAGATGAGAAACAGCGGGAAGGCCCGGTGCATTAAAGGATGCCGGCTTCTGGCCCTCCGCGGGGTTATTGCATTTCCTTCCTGTTCCGTCCCCGGGTCCTGGCTTACTTTCGGGCTGCACTTACACACTAATCCGTATTTTCGCGCCCTAAAGTGAAATGACATGAAGCCGATACAAATGGTTGACCTGAAGACGCAATACCATAAAATAAAAGACGAAATTGACAAAGCTGTGATTGATGTGCTGGAAAGCAGTGCATTTATTAACGGCAAACCGGTGCAGCAGTTTGCAGATGCCTTTGCCGCTTATATGGGAGTTAAACATGTTATACCCTGCGCAAATGGTACCGATGCCCTGCAAATTGCCATGATGGCATTAGGACTGCAACCGGGTGATGAAGTAATAACCCCATCGTTTACATACATAGCCACTACTGAAGTAGTAGCGTTGTTAAGGTTAACCCCTGTATTTGTTGAGGTGGATGCCAAAACTTTTTGCATTGATACAACATCGCTGCGCAAGGCCATTACCCCAAAAACAAAAGCCATTGTGCCGGTGCATTTGTATGGCCAGGCCGCCAATATGGAGGAGATAATGCAGGTAGCAAGGGAGTATAACCTGTATGTTATTGAAGACAACGCCCAGGCTACAGGGTGCGAATATACTTTTAGCGATGGCACGAAAAAGAAAACAGGCAGCATTGGCCACATAGGCACCACTTCGTTTTTCCCGTCAAAAAATCTTGGGGGTTACGGAGACGGCGGCGCAATGTTTACTAATGATGATGAACTTGCTGCAACCATGCGCATGATTGCCAACCACGGCCAGAATAAACGTTATTACCATGAGATGGTAGGCTGCAACTCAAGACTTGACACATTGCAGGCGGCCATACTTAATATTAAACTGAGAGAAATTGACGGCTATATTGCGGCAAGAAGAAAAGTGGCCGATTATTATGATGCGGCCTTTGCCCGTAACCCCAAAATAACCACGCCATTCAGGGCGCCTGGCTCCTTTCATGTATTTCACCAGTACACCTTGAAACTGCAAGGTGTTGACAGGGATGGCCTTGTTGCCCACCTGGCATCAAAACAAATTCCGGCAATGATATATTATCCCGTACCCGGCCACAAGCAAAAAATGTTCAGCCACTTTAATCTTGCCGACTGCAATTTACCTGTTACAGACTGGCTTACCGAACGGGTGATTTCTTTACCAATGCATACGGAATTAGAGGAAGAACAATTAACTTACATTACTAATTCGGTGCTGGAGTTTGTAAACCAATAATCACATGATAGCGCAAGCCCTTATTCAAAAAGAGAAAAAATTAGCCGTAATAGGCCTTGGGTATGTCGGCCTTCCCGTAGCGCTTGCCATGGCAAGAAAAATAAGTGTAATTGGCTTTGATATAAGCGAGCCACGTATTGAACTGCTGCGTAACAATGTTGACCCCAGCCGCGAAATACCTTCGGAAGCATTTATGGGCTGTGATATTGAATTTACTTCAAGCATTGAAAAACTTCGCGAAGCCAGCTTTTTTATAGTAGCAGTACCTACCCCTGTTGACGACCATAACGTACCGGATATCCGCCTGCTTAAAAAAGCATCCGAGACCATAGGGCGTGTTATAAAAAAGGGGGATTACGCTGTATTTGAATCAACAGTATATCCCGGCTGTACCGAAGAAGACTGCGTGCCTGTTATTGAGCGGCTGAGCGGCCTTACAATGGGTAAAGATTTTAAAGTAGGTTATTCCCCTGAACGCATTAATCCGGGCGATTCCGCCCATACACTGGATACGGTGATAAAGGTAGTATCAGGTTGTGATGGGGAAGCTTTAGAGCAGATTTCTGCCGTGTATGAATTTGTAGTAAAAGCAGGCGTACATAAAGCGGCCAGCATTAAAGTAGCTGAAGCAGCAAAAGTGATTGAGAATACCCAGCGTGATTTGAATATTGCGCTGATGAACGAATTGTCAATCATTTTTGACCGTATGAATATAAGCACTTATGATGTGCTGGAAGCTGCTGCCACCAAATGGAATTTTCTTAGATTTTATCCCGGACTTGTGGGCGGGCACTGCATAGGCGTTGACCCGTATTATCTTACCTATAAGGCCTCTGAAGTTGGTTTTAACTCTCGCGTTATTCTTGCCGGCAGGTACATTAATGACAACATGGGCAACTATATTACCAAAAAAGTTTTGCAGCATGTAATAAACTATGCCGGTAATGTAAAAGAAAGCAAGGTACTTATTATGGGTATAACGTTTAAAGAAAACGTGGCAGATATACGCAACTCAAAAGTGGTGGATATTATAAATGTGCTGAAAAACTATTACCTGAATGTGCACATAGTTGACCCCTGCGCATCATCAGAAGAGCTGATGCACGAATACGGGTTTTCACTGGTAAGTGAAGCAGATAACGATTACGATGTGATAATTGCCGCTGTAAGGCACAACGAATACAGGAAATTAGACGACAGTTATTTCGCTTCCATCACCAGGCCGCATGCGTTAATCGCCGACCTTAAGGGCATGTACAGGAACAAAATAACCACCCGCAAATACTGGAGCCTGTGATGAATACAAAACCTGTAATACTTGTTTCCGGCAAAAATGGACAGTTAGGCAGTGAACTTGCCGACATTGCTGCCGCTTACCCGCAATTTGAATTTTATTTTTTTGACCGGGAAGGGCTTGATATTGGCGATAAGGAACAGGTAGCCGGGGCCTTTAACAGGCTTCGCCCGCAGTGGTTTATTAACTGTGCAGCATACACCGCGGTTGATAAGGCAGAAACAGAAAAAGAGAAATCGCTGGCCATTAATGCCAAAGGCCCGGCAGACATAGCTACCCTGTGCAACGAATACAAGACAAAGCTGGTGCATATTTCAACCGACTACGTGTTTAACGGTGAAGGAACGGCACCTTATAAAGAAGATGAGCCTGCGCAACCCGTAAACTATTATGGCGAAACCAAGCTGCTTGGGGAAAAAGCTGCTCTTGCCAACAACGCCAATACGGTAATTATACGCACATCATGGGTGTACAGCGCTTACGGGCATAATTTTGTAAAAACCATGCTGCGGCTGATGAAAGAAAGGCCGGAAATAAAAGTGGTGAGCGACCAGGTAGGCTCACCTACTTACGCAGCCGATCTTGCTGATGCCATTATGCATATTATTACAAGCCCGGTATTTATACCCGGCATTTATCACTTCAGCAATGACGGCATTATATCCTGGTACGATTTTGCAACAGCAATAAAAGATATCAAACAATTAAATGCTGCTGTTCATCCAATTCCTACCACCGCCTATCCCACACCTGCAAAACGGCCAGCCTATTCAGCCATGAGCAAAACTAAAATAGTATCTAATTACCATATAACGCTAAAAGGCTGGAAAGACAGCCTGCAACAATGCCTAAAGCGTATTTAACCCTGTTAATGCAAAAGTTTTAAATACTACCACGCAGCAGTATTGAGCGCATTGTTTTACATGCCATTTTCACTGTTAGTTTTCAGCATCAATCAACAGCGTTCAATATTAAGCTGCATAGCTAAAAAAGCGGTATAGGAATACTTGGGAAAAATATATTTACATTCAACATTTTTATCTAAATATTTATTCGTTTCGCCTAAAAATAACTGCAGGAATGGCTATATTTTAATATTATGCCAACTAAAAGTATTTTGAGCGTTAACCCACTTAAAATAGTAAAAAAACAAACCCTGTATTTTCTTTTAAGTTTAGTTTTTTTTACTCTTTCAACCTTTCGTTCTGCTGCACAGATAGCCAATAAACATATTATTGATTCATTAAGAGCAATTCTTAAAAATACAACTCCGGCAACTGACACTAACAGGATAGAAACACTTTGCGCGTTTGGCTATGCATACTTTACTATAAATCACGACGAGGCGCTTGATAGCTGTAAAAAGGCTTTGCTGCTATCACAACAAACCGGGTGGAAAAAAGGTAAAGGCCTGGCCCTTAATGCTGCCGGTAAATGTTATTGGGCTAAAAGCGATTACCTGACTTCGCTTAAGTATTATCAAAACGCCCTGCAGATATTTACGGAACTGGGCGATAACTACAATACAGCCATTGTATTAAAAAATATTGGCGGTGTTAACTATGCAGAAACGCATTATGATAAAGCACTTGACTATTTTAATGAGGCATTGCTTACAGCAAGCAGGGAAAGAAACTCCCAAATGTACAAGCTGAAGTATGGAGAGTTTGGCATTGAATCAGCTATATCTTCCACATACGCTTCAAAGGGCGATTTTTTAAAAGCAATTGAGCACGACAGTATTGCTATTAAAGCAAATGAACGCACGGGCAACGAGGCAGAAACCGGCCGCTTTATTGCAGACGTAGCATCTTTTAAATGCCTGCTGGGGGATTATGCCGGCGGCAGGAAAGAGATAGCCAGGGCGCTGGCAATTTGCAGCAAATACAATGACCTGCATGGCAGGGGCAAATGTTACGAAGTTGCCGGGTGGATAGAAGCCTCCAGCAACAACTTTTTAAAAGGCATACAATATTTTCGTGAAGCTTTGAACTGCTACAAACAAATAGACGACAAGGGGCATGTAATACGCAATTATGCCAGCATAGGCAATGCGTACTTAGGAATGGTGGCGGCAAACGATAAATTGCATGAAAAAACTTTGTTTACCGGCAATTTTACAAGGGCCGACGCGCTGCGTTATGCTGCCGGCAGCATGGAGAAAGCCATTACCATGGGTCTTAACTTTACCTCTTCGGTTGACCTGCAATATTATGAAAGAGACCTTGCGGCCATTTATGAACTGCAGGGCAATTATGCAAAAGCAATTGGCGCACTAAAACAATATGATATTTTTAAGGATAGTGTAGCAGGAACACAGATACAAAAAAAATACACCCAGCAATTACTGCAATTTGAATATGATAAACAACGCGACTCACTAAACTACCTTAACAAACTGCAGGAAACAAAATTGGCGCATCTTGAAGAACAAAAACAGCTAAATGAGTTGAAAGAACGACAGTTAATATGGTATAGCATAACAGCCATTACCGTACTGGGGCTGCTCACCTCCGTTTTTATATTCCGCAACAGGCTGCAAAGGGTTAATCTTAAAAATGAACTGGCAAAAGAAAAATCAGATAAGTTATTAAAGGAAGCGGAATTTAAAAGCCGGATGAACGACATAACAATTTCGGCGCTGCGCAGCCAGATGAACCCGCACTTTATTTTTAACTGCCTTAACTCAATAAAGCTTTATACGGAACAAAACAATGCTGAAGCCGCATCCGAGTACCTGAGTAAATTTTCAAGACTCATAAGGCGCATCCTCGACAGCGCTCAATCTCCGCTTATTTCCCTGGCTGATGAAATTGAATTGCTGAGCCTTTATCTTGATATGGAGTGTATGCGCTTTAAGGAAAAGCTGGCTTATTCTTTAACTGTTGATGAAGAGATTGATACAAATTTTATTCAAATTCCGCCCCTGCTTATACAACCTTACATTGAAAATGCCATTTGGCATGGCCTGATGCACAAAGCGGGTGGCGGGCACATAAGTGTAAAAATTATACTGTACAAAAATCAAACACTCATATTTACTGTTGAGGACAACGGGATTGGCCGCGTAAAATCGGCCGAGCTAAAAAGCAAACAGGAAAAAAATCATAACTCGCTTGGAACAAGGTTAACCGCAGAACGTATTGCGCTGATTAATGAGAAATATATGACAAATGCGGTTGTTGCGATTGATGACCTGTATGATGAGACATTAACCCCGCTTGGAACAAGGGTAACCATACAACTAACCATTAAATAAACAGCATGAAAGTGATGATTATTGATGATGAACAGGACAGCGTAAGCCTGCTTAAGCTGCAACTTGAGAAATATTGCCCGCAGGTGCATGAGGTGGCAACTTATACCAACCCTGTGCTTGCTGCCGGGGATATTGCTAAAATAAACCCTCAACTAGTTTTTTTAGATATTGAAATGCCGCTGTTAAACGGGTTTGAACTGCTTGAAAAAATTGCCCCTGTAACATTTAACGTGGTGTTTATTACCGCATATAACCAGCACGCTGTAAAAGCCTTCAGGTTTAATGCACTTGATTATCTTGTAAAACCCGTAGATAAAGATGAACTTATAAATGCAGTAAATAAGGCAGAGAAAAGCATGCTGCCATCAGGCAACCAGATTGAAGAATTGAAGCGGCAATTAAGAGGAGGCTCCGTTACAAAAATTGCGGTATCTTCCCAATCGGGCATAATGTTTATTACCCTGGGCGATATTATTTTATGTGAAGCAAGCAATAACTATACAAAGATTATACTTACAGACGGCAGTACACATACTGTATCAAAAACATTAAAGGATGTACAGGATGTGCTTGAACAAAGTCATTTTTTAAGAGTGCACAGGCAGTATATTGTAAACCTTAATAATGTAAAGCACTTTAACCGTAACGACTGCATACTGACTATGATTAATAAAGCAGAAATACCAGTGGCGCGTCACCAAAAAGATAAGCTGATTGAGATGTACCGTGTATTATAATGCAAAAAGCCACCTGTTAAGGCGGCCCCGCTTAATTCTTCCCCCGGAGAGTAATTACTATTGTTTTATTATACTTTCAGATTGTGCACTGCCATCTTTTGCAATGTAACGGAGCGTATATTTTCCCGCAGCAAATGATGATAAGTTTATAACCTGCGTTGTGCCGGTAACATTTTGTTTAAATACTTCCCTGCCGGTATTGTCAATAATGATTACCGTTTTAATGTTTTCACCCTGCAGGTAAAGCACATTTTTAACAGGGTTGGGATATATTGTTGCTTTTATTTGATTTGAAACGCTAACCATTGCAATATTAGTGTTTGTAACGCGTCCGTTTACATCGGTTTCTTTAATACGGTAGTAAAGCTTATTTGCCGGCCATTTACCCGGCAGGTCCATGTAGCTGTAAGACAATACAACAGCGCTGTTACCTGCTGCTTTTACATTACCTATGTTTGTAAACAGGTTACCGTCTGTGCTTCTTTCAATTATAAAGCTGGCAGTATTTTGTTCGTAAGTGGTTTGCCAGCTTAACACTACACCGGCCCCTTGTTTTTTCGCAGTAAAATTTATTATGCTTACTGGCAGTGTTGAGCCTGCAGGGGTATATTCATAAAAATCTTTGTGCGTCCCTACAGGATTTGCAACATTCATATAATCATCATCCCCTGTGCCAACGTAAGCCTTTTTATCAACAACAAAACTTGTTGCAAGCTGGCGCGGGCCGCCAATAAAGTCAGCCACTCTTTCCCATGTATCTTTGGCATCATTGTATTTCCAAAAGTCCGTTGTACCAAATGCTTCGCTGTTATTGCCAGTGCCCACATAAGCAATGTTATCAACACTAAAACTTACAGCATTAGCCCTGCCGCCGCCTGCAAAGTCACTTTTCTGCTGCCACTCGTCTGTTGCGGGGTTGTATTGCCAAATATCCTGTGCATAGGTATTGCCGGCCCTGCCAAGCCCATAATACCCTTTTCCATTTACCGCAAATGCAATACCGCCGCTACGGTTATAACCGCCATCCTGCGTAAGGCCCGGGAAACTTGCCTTGTAGGCCCAGCCGTTTACACCGGGATCGTATGCCGTTAAATAACCGTTGCTGGTGCTAATACCATAGGCAATATCATTTATGCAAAAGAAGGCATCGCAGCCATAAAACAGGGTTGAACGTTGCGACCATAGATTGGTTGCCGGATCATAAGACCACAATAAATAAGTTCCGTCTCCATTTGGGTTAGCCATAAAAATGTAGGCAATATTATGTATTACAAAAGAAGGTGCATACACAAAAGGGTTACCGTTAATGCCATTAACCTTACTCCAGGTACCCGCCCCTGCATCATATCTAAAAAAGTCGCCGTAAGACCTTGCATCGGTGCCGGAACTGCCACCATCGTAGCCGCCCGCAATATAACCTTCACCATTAACAGTAAATCCTGAAGCACCGTTACGTACCCCCACATCACTGTTTGCCCGCTCGGCCCAGGTATTCGTTTCCGTATTGAACGACCATGTTTCTGATGTTAAACCGGTAGCAATGCGGCCACCAACAATGTAGCCAGAACCTCCAATAGCAAAAGCTGAACTGGCAGTTCTGCCGCCCGCGGTTAGTTTAGGCATGAGGCTCCATGCACCGGTTACACCGTTGGCGTTTCCATCAAACATATAAAGATCATTATAATACCCGGAAGTTGATTCGCCAAACCCCGCATAGCCTTTGTTGTTTGCGGAAAACGCAATTATATTTTCACGTGCATAGCCTGGCAGGGCAGGCCCGCCGGTCCAGGTTAAGATGGCAGGGTCAAACTTATAGCAATCGTTTAAATAAGCGGTTTGGCCAAAGAGTGCGTTACCGCCTACTACATACACACATTCACCTGCCGCACCGGCAGGTGTTATAACAAAAGATGCGGCCTTGCCTCTTGCAACTGGCAAAGACGGTCTCATTGCCCACTGGTTAGCGGCAGGATTAAATTGCCAAAAATCATTA
>DASZUX010000452.1:0-7045 GCA_035547455.1 Chitinophagaceae bacterium | reverse complement strand
GATGGCTTGCCAGTGGTTACTGACTGAAAGCCCATACCCTGCTTCTTCATTTGCTCAAGCCCCTGTTTAATGGTTGCTTCCATTTTATCTGCCCCGCCTATTGATTTAATGATGACCGGGTGGGTGTATTTTGCAAGGATTTTTATATTGCCATTAACAAAGCCGGTACACATTTCATTTGCCTGTTTTTTAACAACTGCGGCGGTATCAAACTGCTGCCTGCCAAATACATTGCCACAACAGGACATAAGGATAAAAAGGGTTATTACTATTTTCATTCTTTTAATATTAAACCAGTAGTAAATGTTATTTGGCAATTTCGGTTATTTTTTTCTCAAAGGCGGCAAAGTCCTCATCTAACTGGCGCTTGATGCGTGCTTTAAGGCCTGTATCGCGTATAAAACTATATTCAATGCTGTTATACACATACTGCTTTATGTCTCTGTAGCTAATATTCGTATAACGGCTGGCCAACAGCACGTATTGCTCAATCATGTCGCTGCGCAATACCCCTTCGTCGTCAGTGCTTATGGTTATGGGCACACCAAATTGTTTGTACAGGGTTACAGGGTGCCTGTCGCCTGCTACGTGTAATATAAACTCGTTACTGTATAAGTTTATTTCAATGGCTATTTTATGTGCTGCCATATATTTCAGCAGGTCGTAGCAATCGTGCTCGTAAGGTATATCCACGCCATGGCCAATACGGTCTGCGCCGGCTACATGCACAGCATCGTAAATATGCCAGCTTAACTCTTCAGGTTTAACCATGCCTAATACAAGTTCACCTGCGTGCAGGCTGCATTTTACATTTTTAAACTGCGCTTTAGCCCGGCAATACTTAAACATTTGCATGTGCAGCCAGTAATCCCGCATTGAAATATCGTTATTCTCCGGTGCCAGTATGTTCACTCCTACTATAAGTTTGCTGGTATCAGTTGCAACTGCCAGGAAGGCAAGTACCATTTTCCTGAACACCAGTGCAGGGGCTATAGTTCTTACAAAAGCAAACTGGTAACGCAGGGTAAAATCAGCATCGTCAATCCCTAATTTATGGTGCAAGCCGGCCACATAATTATTATTTGCTGTTGCTATAGGTGTAAGCGGACCGATGATTGCATTGTATATAGTGTCTAAAATACGGAAGGTAAGGGCAGTATCGCGCATGCTTTCAGCATATTCCAGTGCATTATCCATGCCAGCGCGGGGAAATTTAACATCGTCATCTCCTCCGGCCCCGGTAGAGGTTTCAATATAGCTTACATGCTCAATCTTAGCTCTGCGCTTAAGCTCCAGCAAACCTGGCTCAATGGTTTTTGAACTGGCTACGCCAAACTTGGGAAAAGTTTCAAAAAACAGTTTATCAGAAGGGTAACTAACCCCATTATAATCCTTGGTTGACCATACCTGTATAAGCTTTTGCTTGCAGGCATCTAACTGGCCTGCCCGGGCAAGCGTAGAAAACCGCTGCCAGTCAACTGAGTTACCGGGCTTTTCGGCTACGTCAAGGGTTTTTATATTAATATAGTAATCATTGTCAACCACGTAATCTATATAAGTTTCGGTGTATATAGAACCAGTAAGGTGGTTATGCAGGTCGCCGCCCTTGGGCATTTGCGAGAAAAAAGCTGTGAGTGCAGCTTTGTTACCGCGTATGCTTTCAAAATATTTATCAACTGCCTGTGCCTGTAATTGCGCCCATGACAATAACATAGTTACAACTAACCAAAAAGGTTGTTTGCTATATAATGTAGCGCGTATGCCTGTTGCAGGCTTGTTTGCGGGAGACTGATTGTGCTTTAGCTGCATGGTAAGTAGTATAAGCCCGCCAAATATAGAAAAACCCTGCTATTTCTTTACGGCTTTTACAATATGCAATACCAGCGGCGCTATAAGAAAAGCATAGCTGCGGCTAACCTCCATGCCAAGGTTTTTAAATGCCGCCGCATATTCCGCAGTGTGCTTCAAGTCTGATACAAGTGCGGTGCCGCCGGGTTTAAGCATCCTTTCAATTTCAGTGCAGGCTTTTATGCGCCCGGCTTTTGAAGGGATATTGTGCAGGCAAAGGTTTGAGAGTACATAATCAAAACTGCTGTTTGCCAGCGGTAAATCCTGCGCATCGGCGGTTAAAAGCTCCACGCGCTCTTTTACCTGTTCCAGCTTAACGTTGGCCATCGTAGCTTTGTTGGCGTTACCGGCCATATTCCTCTTTGCCCAAATATCTACACCCACGCTTTTGCCGGTAGTAAGGCGTTTGGCAGCGCCTATCATCAGCAGCCCGCGGCCCGTGCCAATATCAAGCACCTGTTCTGCGCCTGTCCATTTAAGCATGTTAAGCATACGGTTGCGGTGCCTGAATTTTTCCACACGCAGGTACATTATCATCAAAAAAATAAAAAACAGCCCTGTGCCGGCAAACAGCAGCATAATATTGCTTGCCTGCTTTGCTGTATTACCCGGCGCTATACCCAAGCCTAAGGCGGCTGCCAGTACCAGTATTACCGCAACAATAAGGGTAAAACCGGTACGGGGTGCATCAACGCCGTAGTCAGGCATAGAGCTGCGTTTGTGTGATTTTGCCGGCATAGTACGTGGTTACCGGTTAAATTACCATTAATTATAAAACAGTTAGTGTGAATTTATATGAATGGTGTAATGTGTGTGCAAAAGCGGGTGGCTTTCATTTTTGCCTTGCTGTATATTTTTAGGTAATTTTTGCTAAAATGTAAAAACTTGTTTATGCCATGCAACGAAATGGCTGAAATTATCGTACGTATTAATGAAATGGTATGTAAGAAAATTTTAACAGCATAAAATTAAAATAAAAAGCGGCCTCACCCGTCAATACATATATAGAAAGGAGATAATCATGAAAAAGCTAACACTATTAACTGTTTTACTTGCTTTTAGCGGGCTTTTACCTGTTGCCGCGCAGGACCTTGCATTTCAGCAAGGCGAGAAAATTACCTACACTGTTTTTTACAACGTTATTGGTATATATATTAATGCGGGTTCCGCGGTTTTTAGCACCAGCCAGGAAAAAATGAACAACCGGGATGTGTTTCACGTAGTGGGCGAAGGCCACACCAATTCAAAATACGACTGGATTTTTAAAGTTCGCGATAAATATGAAAGCTATTTTACCACTACCAATCTGCAGTCGTTAAAGTTTATCCGTAATGTTAACGAGGGAAAATATAAAAAATACGAGGAGGTATCGTTTGATACCCAGTCGAATACTGCCATTACTTCAGATGGTGTTTATAAAGTGCCATCAAAAGTGCAGGATGTGATAAACGCAATTTATTATGCCCGGAATATTGATTTTGACAATCATAAACCCGGCGATAAAATTGCTTTCAATATGTTTTTAGATAACCAGGTATATAACCTGTATATTAAATATATTGGCAAGGAAACCGTAAAAACCCGTTACGGGAAGTACAACGCCATAAAATTAAGCCCGCTGCTTATAAAAGGAAGCATATTTAAAGAAGACGATAAAATGACTATTTGGGTTAGTGATGACGCCAACCATATACCCTTAAGGGTTGAAAGCCCTATTGCGGTTGGCAGCGTAAAAATTGACCTGAAAGGTTACGAAAACCTAAAATACCCCTTGCTGGCCGCAAAATAATCTATTGGTAGGCATAATAGGAAAATTTTGGGGTAGGGTTGGGAGAGTTTTTATCACCCGGGCTTCAATGCGACATGCAATAAAAAATGTAAAGGCTGCAAACAATGGCTGGATTTTAAATAAAAACCCTTACTTTTGCAGCCCATTTTCCCGTAAGGCCCAACAAGAGTCATGCCTGGGTATGACCGCCAGCAGGGTATAATCGTAACAGATTATGTAAATTATGCCAAAAGTTAAAACAAACTCCAGCGCAAAAAAGCGCTTTAAGGTGACCGGCAGCGGCGAAATCACCTTTCAGAAATCATTCAAACGCCACATTCTTACTAAAAAATCAAAAAAACGTAAAAGGACTTTACGCAAAAAAGGTGTTGTAAGCGATGCCAACACGCATTTTGTTAAACGCCTGTTGCGTTTAAAATAGCCACCCCCGGGAGGAAGAAAGAAAAAACAATTTAAAAAAACAGTGCTTTTACTTTGTACGCCGTACTTTGTAATGGTACTAAAAAATATAAGTCATGCCACGTTCAAAAAATGCAGTAGCATCTAGGGCAAGAAGAAAAAAGGTACTTAACCAGGCCAAAGGCTTTTATGGCAAGCGTAAGAATGTTTATACCGTTGCCAAAAACATTGTAGAAAAAGGGATGACCTACAGTTATGTAGGCCGTAAACTTAAAAAGCGCGAGTACCGCCAGTTGTGGATTGCCCGTATTAACGCCGCAGTACGCGAAGAAGGTTTAACATACAGCCAGTTTATTAACAAACTTGCTGTTAAGGGTATTGATATTAACCGCAAAATGCTGGCTGATATTGCAATGAACGAACCAGAGAGTTTTAAGGCGCTGGTAGCATCAGTTAAATAAGCATATATTAATATAGTACAACCGGGGGCTGCAGCCCCCGGTTTTTTATTTGATAATTTCAGCAAAACTATATTTTTGCAACGCTAAAGCCTTTTTTCACCTAATAATTGAGCTCACAGGGATGAACAATACCTACACCGACCTGGTGAAGCAGACGTTCCACTTTCCGCAAGAAGATTTCACTATTGATGATAATGGTTACCTTACGTTTAACGGCCTTGATATAAAAGCCCTGATAGCTAAGTATGGCACGCCGTTAAAGCTTACTTACCTGCCCAAGATTGGTAACCAGATAAACAAAGCAAAAAAAATGTTTGACAATGCTTTTAGAAAGCATAAATACGAGGGCAAATATTTTTATTGCTACTGCACCAAAAGTTCGCATTTTTCCTTTATTGTTGAGGAAGCGCTTAAAAACGACATACATCTTGAAACCTCGTATGCCTACGATATTGAGATAATTAATAAGTTGTACCAGCGCCGTAAAATAAACAAGGATACGTTTATAATTTGTAACGGGTTTAAGCAGAAAGCCTATACCTCGCGCATAGCAAAGCTTATAAATTCAGGGTTTAAAAACGTTGTTCCGGTTCTTGATAATAAAGAGGAATTACAGGCATATAAAAGAAGCGTTAAGCAGCCTTTCAAACTCGGCATACGTGTAGCAGCCGAAGAGGAGCCCAGCTTTCCTTTTTATACCTCCCGGCTGGGTATAAGGGCTAAAGATATACTGGAGTTTTATGTAGATAATATTGAAGGGTACGAGGATAAGTTTCAGCTTAAAATGCTGCATATATTTTTAAACAAGGGTATAAAAGATGACGTGTACTACTGGAGTGAGCTGAACAAGATTATAAACCTGTATTGCCAGCTAAAAAAGATTTGCCCTGAGCTTGACTCAATAAACATAGGTGGCGGTTTCCCTATAAAACATTCGCTGGGGTTTGAGTATGACTACCAGTTTATGATTAACGAAATAGTAAGCAATATTAAAAAAGCATGTAAACGCACCAAAGTACCCATGCCCAACATTTATACCGAGTTTGGCAGCTATACAGTAGGGGAGAGTATGGCGCATATTTACAGCGTTATTGCCCAAAAAATGCAGAACGACAGGGAAACCTGGTATATGATTGACTCATCATTTATTACAACACTACCTGATACCTGGGGCATAGGCGAAAAGTTTTTGTTGCTGCCGGTAAATAAATGGGATAATGAGTACCAGCGTGTAGTGCTGGGAGGTTTAACCTGCGACAGCCATGATTACTATGACTCAGAAGAACATATAAATGAAGTGTTTCTTCCCAAACTGGAAGATGCCAAAAAAGGTGCAGACGCTGCCAATAAGGAGCCCCTGTATGTAGGCTTTTTTCATACAGGCGCCTACCAGGACCAGATAAGCGGTTATGGCGGCATAAAGCATTGCCTTATTCCATCCCCCAAGCATATAATTGTCGGTTACGACAAAAACGGTAAGCTAACAGATTGGGTGTACGCTAAAGAGCAAACAGCCCAAAGTATGTTAAAAATACTGGGGTATATGTAAAAATTACACGAAAAACGGCTAGTTTTTAAAAAATCAAAAAATAGAGAATTACCAAGAAATAAGAAATATTCTTAAAATTTTTTTAGTATTATATTTTTTTTATATTTGTACTAACGATTTAGAAATTTTCTCGTGCCATAGCACCGCGCAGCAAAAAACCTTCAAAAAACTGTTGAAAAATATTTATTCTTTAAATATTTTTCAAAAAAACAATGAATATTTAATAATTGGTTAATAAATCCCCACGTTAGCCAAAAAGGTTAAGTAAGTGTTTTTCGTTAAAAATTTCTTAACCCTGGCATTGCATTGCATTAACTTTTCTTTACAATATTTGCGGCAAATTTTACTGCTATGCGAATTTGTATTAACAGGATTTTTAGTGTTCTTGTTTTTGCAAGCCTTGCTTTTTTAGCAAGAGCCCAGGAAACCACTTCAGAAATTGTTGGTAGTATTACGGCCAGCAATGCACCAATTTCCGGTGCAACAATAACAGCCATACACAACCCCTCTGGTACAAGTTATTCAACTACCAGCCGTAATGACGGTCGCTTTAACCTGGCAAACCTCAAAGTAGGCGGCCCGTACACTATTACAGTTTCTTTTGTTGGATACAAAACAGAAAAACAAGAGAATATAACTCTTTTGTTGGGGCAGGAGTTTAAAGCCGATTTTACGTTAACCCCCGAGGCTGCAAACTTGCAGGCTGTAACAGTTACTACAGTAAGGCAAGACAAAATTTTCAACAACAGCCATACAGGCTCGCAAGAGGTTATAAGCCGTAACCAGATTGAGCGGTTGCCTACTGTAAACCGTAGTTTACAGGACTTTACAAGGCTTACGCCCAGCGCTAACGGCTTAAGCTTTGGCGGTCGCAACAGCGCTTATAACAACGTAACTGTTGACGGGGCTAATTTTAATAACGCTTTTGGGCTTGCATCTACATTAGGCGGCCAAACAAATTCCCAACCAATTAGCCTTGATGCAATTGAGCAAATACAG
>DASZUX010000451.1:0-1800 GCA_035547455.1 Chitinophagaceae bacterium | reverse complement strand
TATCTGCTTTGTAGTTAAAGTACAATGAATCTGCCGTTTCCGGAGCCTTTGGTATTATACCCGGCTTTGCAAACACCGTTCCTTCAGGAATGATATTCTGCACAGAATCCTGCCCGTAAGGGTATAATTTTTCAAATTGTGCCCTGGTAAATACCGCTTTGGCATTGGTCATTTCAATATCATCATCGCCGCCTGTAAGGTCATAGCTCATGTACTTTAAAAACAATGCGCTTTTAAGGTTTGTCCATGGCTCAGGCTTATAGTCCAGCAGTTTATATTCAAGCGGGCAGGATGCTTCATCCAGGGTGTTTATATACGCATTTACCCCTGCAGTATAAGCATCTAATGCCTGTTTAGTGCCGGGGTCGGCCTCCATAGCTTTTAAAGAATTTTCAGCGCCATATACCATTCCCATCCGCCTGAATCGAATGTCAATATTGAGAAAGTTAGTACCATTGGCGCTATCGCCCATAATTTCGCTAAGCCGCCCGGCCGCAGCATAAGTTTGAAACTCCATTTGCCACAGTCTGAACTTTGCATGCAGGTAACCTTCAACAAAATATGCATCTTCATCGTTGTCTGCATAAACGTGGGGTACAAGCCTGTCATCAAAATATACTTCGGTTTTGCCTTTAAGGCCGTTTATTTTAATGTCACCGTCAAATTTTTCAGTGGCAGCTTCAGCGTTTTGCCAAAACCCTTTTTGAGGGGAAAGAAAATAACCCATGCGGGGCGTTTTTTTATCTCCCAGCGTTAAAGGCATATTAAGCACTATAATTAATGCAGTTGCTATGGCCGCATATAGCAGGCAAAAAAATATTCGCATGCAGCTATTTTATAATGAAAATACATAAAAACCTGCAATAGCCATAAACAGCGCTTACAGTTTAGTTCCGCCGCCTGTTTCCACGGCCGGTAAAGGCAACTGGAAAGTAAACCTGCTGCCCGCACCCGGCTTGCTGGTTGCCCAAATGCTTCCGCCGTGTTTTTCAATAAACTCCTTGCATAATATCAGGCCAAGACCCGTGCCGGTTTCTTTGCCCGTGCCTTCTTTTACCACTTTGGTATCAATCCTGAAAAGGCCGTCAAGCACGGCTGGCTGCATGCCAACGCCATTATCTTCTATTGTAACCTCCGCGCTGGTTCCGGGTGTATAAGTTGTCACTATTCTTGCCGTTATATTTACCTTACCCAGTTTGTTGGTAAACTTAACGGCGTTGGAAAAAAGATTGCGCAATACGGTATTCATCATTTCAGCATCGGCATATACCTGGATATCTTTTTCAACCTGTATGTCAACGGTAATATCTTTTTCTGATGCTATTATGTTCAGCAAATCTGCATTGGTTTTAACCAGTGTATAAAGGTTTAGCGTAACAGGATTAAAAGCTATACGGTTTGTCTGGCTTCTTGACCATACCAAAAGATTTTCAAGCAATTTGGCAGTATTATCCATGCTGTTATGCAGCAGTTGCAGCAGTTCATTTTGCCTTTCAGGGCTGTCATCAAAAGCGTTGGCAGTAATAAAGCGGGTTAATGCCAGTGTTGATGTTACCGGGCCGCGCAGGTCGTGTGCTATAATGGAAAAAAACTTGTCCTTGGCGGCGTTGGCGCGTGCAAGATCGCCTGACGAGGCAAGCAGTTTCTCGTAATTATTCTCCAAATCCTTTTTTTGCTGCTCTATAAGGTTGGCCTGAATAATGCGCACAATATTGTTTCGCCACAGTAGCACGGATACGCCGCAGCAAATGGCAACACATGCAAAACCGTTTGTACGGCTGGTAAGGAGTATAACAGTAT
>DASZUX010000450.1:0-12844 GCA_035547455.1 Chitinophagaceae bacterium | reverse complement strand
TAATGCATACCTTTGCCGTCCTCAATTTTTAAGTCATGAACGCAGCAGTTAATTTTGTTCACGAGCAGCTTACTGCAAAAAAGGAACATCCGAAATTTAAAGCCGGTGACAATGTTACCGTTAATTATAAAATTATTGAAGGCGGTAAAGAGCGTGTACAGGGCTTTCGCGGTGATGTAGTTAAAATACAGGGCCACGGAGCAACTGCTACTTTTACCGTGCGCAAAATATCTGACGGGGTAGGTGTAGAAAGGGCTTTCCCCTTCCTTTCGCCTAATGTTGAATCAATCGTGCTTAACAAAGTTGGTAAAGTACGCCGCGCAAGGCTGTTTTACCTGCGTGAAAGAAGCGGTAAAAGCGCAAGGATCAAAGAAAAACGCATGTAATATAACCCGGTACCGGGCTGTAAAAAGGCGGAATATCGGCAAAAGATTTTCCGCCTTTTTTTATACAGTATTAATGTTAATATTTGGTTTGTTAGCTGATTTTATATTTATCTTTGATGTTCACACTTCAAAAAAAAAGTTATGGGTAATTTAGGGTTCCAGGAAATATTGCTTATTGCAGTTGTTGTACTGGTTTTATTTGGCGGCCGCAAGATACCTGAGTTTATGAGGGGCCTTGGTCGCGGTGTTCGTGAATTTAACGATGCCAAAGACAATGTAAAAAAAGAGCTTGAAGAAGGGATGAAGGAAAAAGAAACAAAAGCTGCCACATCCAACTCTGGCGAGTATAATGAATACCTTGAATGGAAAAAGCAGCGCGATGTAACTGCTACCAAAGAACCTGCAAAATAAATAAGCGTTTTATTATAAAAACTTTTTAGCCTTTGTTTAGCTTCAGCACTATCAAAGACTACAGGGAAAATTTATTGAACGGCCAAACAACCTGTGTTGAGGCCGTTTCTTATTATTTGGCCTGTATAGAACATAATACCCATCTTAATGCCTTTTTAGAAGTGTTTGGCACAGAAGCGCTTGAACGCGCCGCATGGTTAGACGCGCAAAGGGCCGCTGGTGTGCCGCCGGGAAAATTGCACGGCGTTGTAGCGGGCCTGAAAGATGTTATTTGTTACAAGGGGCATAAATTATCTGCCTCTTCCAAGATACTGGAAGGATTTACCAGCATTTATAACGCTACTGTTACAGAAAGACTGTTGGCAGAAGGGGCAATTATCATCGGCCGGCAAAACTGTGATGAATTTGCTATGGGCAGCAGCAACGAAAACTCAGCCTTTGGACGTGTGCTTAACGCCAAAGATAACAACCGTGTGCCGGGTGGCTCTTCAGGTGGCTCGGCAGTATCAGTACAGGCGGGGCTTTGTATGGTAAGCCTTGGCAGTGATACAGGCGGTTCAGTAAGGCAGCCTGCTGATTTTTGCGGCATCGTGGGTATGAAACCGTCGTATGGCCGAATTTCCCGGTACGGGCTTATCGCATACGCTTCCTCGTTTGACCAGGTAGGCATATTTGCCAACACGGTGGAGGATACAGCCTTAATACTTGAAGTTATAGCTGGTGCCGACGAATTTGACAGCACTGCTATTACCGCGCCGGTACCGGAGTATTCGGCAACTATAAACGGCAACGCCGGAAAAAAATATTCCATTGCTTACTTTAAGGAAGCAATGGAGCACCCAGGGCTTGACCCCGAGATAGCACAGGCTACCAGGCAATTTATAACCACACTTACCAGGCAGGGGCATATTGTAGAGCCGGTTGACTTTGAACTACTGGAATATGTAGTACCTGCCTACTATGTTTTAACCACTGCAGAAGCCTCAAGCAACCTTTCCCGCTATGATGGTATTAAATACGGCTATGCGGCAAAGGAGAAAAACATTGATTTAACGGAATTTTATAAAAAAACACGCAGCAGTGGTTTTGGTAAGGAGGTAAAGCGCCGTATAATGCTGGGCACCTTTGTATTAAGTGCAGGCTATTATGATGCCTATTTTACTAAAGCTCAGCAGGTTAGGAGAATACTGGCAGAGCGTACCAACGATATCTTCAGCAGGTATGATGCTATCATTTCGCCCACCGTGCCATCACCTCCGTTTAAGTTTGGCGAGAAGAGCAACGACCCTATTGAGATGTTCCTCGCAGATATTTATACGGTATTTGCTAACCTTACCGGCATACCCGGTATCTCTATTCCCCTCTTTAATACTCATTCTGGCATGAATTTTGGTTTGCAGGTGATGTCTTCCAAAGGAAATGAAGAAAGGATGCTGCAAATTGCCCAGGCATTTACCCATCTTTCTTAAGAAACGGAAAATTAACCGCAGGGAAGGCCACAAACTGGTACCTAAACAGTTTGTATTTAATTACTTGTTAAGGCAACAAAATGCAGAAAAGTACATTAGCTACCGGCGGCCGCCCGGCATACCGTTTCATACGTTACCCGGCAGGCATAGCTGCGCTGGTCCTGGCCATACTATCCCTGATGTCGTTTAAATATGCAAATGATGCTCCCGGGCGGCACAATACTAAAAAAGACTCCGCCGCCAATACAAAAAATTTTGAAGGGCTGCTTTCCGGTGATTATTATGATGAGACTGTAACCGACCGCAGTATTTTTACGTTGCCGCCGGATATTGCCAGCTTTGTGCTAAAGTTTAATAAACGGGAAAACGAGGAATATGGAAACATGAGGGATTGGGGTAAACCTTACTTTACATTATATGACAGCATATTGAGTGCAAATGGCGTACCGGCAGAACTTAAATATCTTTCAGTAATTGAAAGCAACCTGCAAAGTGTAAATACCAGTGGCAGTAATGCGGTAGGCCCCTGGCAGTTAATGTCATACGAGGCAAAACGTTTTGGTCTTAAAACAAAAGGTGGCTACGATGAAAGAATGAGTTACGGCAAAAGCACTGAAGTGGCCGCAAAATTATTAAAGGAACTGCATGAAACTTTTGGAGACTGGCTGCTAACAGTAGCGGCATATAACTGTGGTATAGGCAGGATGAAACACGCTATTGCACAGGCACACAGTAAAGATTACTGGAAACTGCAGCAATACCTGCCTGCAGAAACGAGGTACCATGTTAAAAAATATATAGCCACTCATTATTTTTTTGAGGGCGGCGGCGGCTGGACAACGATAACTGCGGCACAGGCAGCTAAATGCCGTGCAGCCATTGCTAAAGCCAGTGAGCAAAGAAGCAGGGAATATTTAAACAGTACTGCCACTGCCCCTGTAAGCGGCGGCTATAAATCCACAGCCATAATCCGCTCCCTGGCAATAGATGCAATATTGTTTAACGAGCTTAACCCGGCGTTTGATAAAACATTGGCAGAAGGTAAAACGTACTCTTTAAAGTTACCGCAAAATAAAATGCCGCTGTTTATTACAAACCGCAAACAAATACTTGAACAAAGCGCAGAACTGCTGCTGGTTGAATCTTCCCCAGCTAAAGCCGGTGAGGGAAGTTAAATAGCCCTTTATACTAGTATTACGACAGCGCCTTTGCCATGGCTAATGCTTTTAGAAGGCATTCCTCGTATTCTTTCTCCTCGTTACTGTAAAAGGTTATGCCGCTGCCTACAATATAGCTTACATACTGCGTAGCAGCATTATACATAATACTGCGTATTACCACGTTAAAATCAAAATCATTGCCGGGGCTAATATAGCCTACTGCACCGGAAAAAATACCGCGGTTTAAGTTTTCGTATTGTTCAACAAGTTCCAGCACTCTTTTTTTAGGCGCGCCTGTCATAGAACCCATGGGGAAGGTAGCCTGAAGTACATCGGAAAGATCAACAGCGGGTAGCAGCGTACCACTAACGGTAGAAACCATTTGGTGTACCTGCGGGAATGTTTGTATTTCGAAAAGCCTGCTTGCGTATACGGAGCCCTCGGCGCATATTTTAGCAAGGTCATTGCGTACCAGGTCAACAACCATTACATTTTCTGCCTGGTCCTTGCTGCTGCAGGCCAAAGCTACTTTTAAGGCTTCATCAGCATCTGTGTCCTCCGGGTCTCTTTTCGCGGTACCTTTCATAGGTTGGGAAATAATGCTACTGCCGGTTTTTTTTATATACCGTTCAGGGCTGGCACACAACAGGTACTTATCGTACAGCCGGTAAAAGCAGGCGAATGGTGCCGGTGAAACCGCTGCCAGCCGGTTATATACAGTTAACGGGTTTATAGTTGCAGGGCATGCATAAAACTCCTGGCAAAAGTTAAGCTCATAGCAGTCTCCGCGCTGTATATGGGCCTTTAATTTTTTGATGATATCAATATATTCATCCCTGCTTAGCCGGGCATTAATGGTTACAGGTTGTGCGGGGGCGGGCTGCTGAACGTTACCTACCTGCAATATCTCACTAAAAACATTGGCAGGCGGTACGCCGGCGGAATGGATTACAACAGTATAGGCCTGCACAGTTATTACAATTTCTGGCTCAAATAAAAACACAGTTGGAAACCCCGTATTTCCGGCCTTTAATGAATGTAAGCCGGGTTCTGTTTCATTTTTAAGATCGTAGCCAATATGGCCAAATAGCCAGCGGTTGTTACCGGCTAAAAATTGTTTTAATTGCGCCAGGATATTATAACGGGGCGAGAATATGGTTGATGCGCCTGCAGCCAGCAGGCAATCCCACGAATGCGGCTGTTGCCCATAATTGCTATCATCTAAAAAACAACAGATGTTAAACCGGGCGGCCCAATTTAACATCTGTTGTTTAAATTTGTTTTGATTGGAAATTTGGTAAGAGGCTGTGTGTATTTCCTGCACCAAAATGCAATACTGTTAAAAGTCGTCTTCTTCACCGTCATCAAAGCCGGTGTCGTTAAACAACCCGAATTCTTTAAAATCATCATCCAGCTTAAAATCATCGTCGTCATCACTGCCTTTCTTCCCGCTTTTGCCTGCTGACTTACTGCTGCTTCCCTTTGATTTGGGAATATCAAACTCATCAAAGTCCGGATCCCAATCATCCTCTTCTTCAACTTTTTCCCAGTCGTCTTTTTCATCATCGCCTGAATCATCATCTTCATCCTCATCGTCGCCGTCTTCATCGTAGCGTGACTTTTTGGGGGCTGATTTAGAGGCTTTCTTTGATGCAGGTTTCATATCTGCATCATCATCGTCTTCAAGGTCATCCTCCTCTTCATCCAAATCTTTTTTTGCCTTGGGACTGGGTTTTGCCGTTTTTTCCTTATCCGCAGATGGTTTGCGGCCGGCTGGTTTTTTGTCTTTATCTGATTTTGCTGCCATAATCCAAAAAAATTATCAGCGTAAAATTTCAAACTGTTTTTTAAATAAGCAAAATTTTTTTTGCTGTCAATATTTTTATTTTTTACAACTTAACTATCTGCTCCCTGCCCGGCCCGTTTGATACATACTTAACCGGGGCACCTGTATAATTGTTTATAAAATCAATATAGGTTGACATGTTTGCCGGCAGGTTAGCTGCATCCTTAATTTGTGTAGTGTCACTGTTCCATCCATCAAACATTTTGTACACCGGATTTAACCTTGCGCCCGCCATTTGAAAAGGCACTTCTTCTGTTTCGGTGCCATTTACAACGTACCCTGTTGCTACATTCAGTTCTGCAAAGCTGTCCAGCACATCGGCTTTTGTCATTACCACCTGTGTAACCCCATTTATCATGCAGGTATATTTCAGTGCCACCAGGTCAATCCACCCGCAGCGGCGCGGCCTGCCTGTGGTAGCACCAAATTCATTGCCTATTTTTCTAAGCTCTTCGCCGGTACTGTCTTCCAGTTCCGTTGGAAACGGACCACCGCCAACACGTGTACAATATGCTTTGGTAACACCCAGTACTTCTTTAATTTTTTGCGGTGCAATGCCTAAGCCTGTGCATACCCCTGCTGATATTGTGCTTGACGAAGTTACAAAAGGAAAAGTACCAAAATCAACATCAAGCATACTGCCCTGGGCGCCTTCAGCCAAAACCTTTTTTCCCTGGCTTATTTTGTTGTTAATAAAGTATTCGCCGTTAACAACGTTAAGCGTGCGCAAAAATTCTACTGCTTCAAAAAATTCTTCTTCCCAGGCAGAAATGTCTTCGTTAAAATTAAAATTGTCCAGCAGCTTCTGGTGTTTAATGCGCAGTTTAATATAGTTTGAGATAAACCTTTTATCGTTTAAATCCCCAACCCTTAAAGCATTACGGCCGGTTTTGTCCATATAAGCAGGGCCTATGCCTTTAAGTGTTGAGCCGATTTTTCCCTCGCCCTTTGATACCTCGGATGCTTTGTCAAGCGCCCTGTGGGAAGGTACAATAAGGTTAGTTCTTTGAGATATATAAAGATTCTTTTTTACATCAATGCCAAAAGCTGCTACAGCATCGCATTCTCTTTTAAGGGTAACCGGGTCAAGCACAACGCCGTTACCAATGATATTAATAGTGTTTTGGTGAAATATGCCGGAAGGGATTTGATGGAGTACTATTTTTTTGCCCTGTACATACAGCGTATGCCCTGCATTAGGCCCGCCCTGGAAGCGGGCAATAATATCGTACTGCGGTGCAAAATAATCTACTATTTTGCCTTTTCCTTCGTCGCCCCACTGCAATCCAAGAATGACATCAACCATGAAAGTGTTTGTTAGTGAGCAACAAAAGTAAAGGGTAGAAACGGTTTAAACGCAAAGGAATTTTGAAAAAAAATTACTATGCAAACTGGCTTTGTTTATAAAATGGCCCTGCCTGCCGTTTGTAGTGTTTATTGTATGTTTGCCAATGCCAAAATTATACAGCCCGCTGTTTGCCACTTTTGCCATTTGCAGGGCAAGTTTACTGGCTATGATACGCAGCCCGACTGCGGTAGTGTTTTCTATTCTTTTTCCCGTGATTTTTATAGTGGTATTCGGGTCAATGGTTGATACTACAGCCATTAATTTTAAATTGGCCGTGGCACATAATTGCGATACCGCCAACCCTGTGTTTGCCGGTATACAAAAAATACCTGGTGTAACGCTGGTAAGCAACCAACCCGCAGCCAGCCAGCTTGACAACCTTGCTAAAGCAAGGATTACAGCCATATTAAATATACAACAGGATGATACTGCATCCCTAATTCCTCACTATACAGTTACACTTACTTCAGCAGGCGGTGAGGCTAAAAAGCTGCCTGTTTTAAAAATATTAATAAACGAAGTGATAACAGCAGTAAATGAAAAAGCTTTTCCCGCAAACATGTCTATTGCCGGTGTGCAGGAAAAGCAGCTCCCGGGAAGGGTGTACCGCCAGATTGATTTTATTCTGCCTGGCCAGCTTGGTTTTTCATTGCTGATGGCAGGCGTATTTGGCTCGGCTTTTTTGCTGTTTAATTTGCGCAAAAGCCTTGTGCTAAAACGCTTATCTGCCACACCGGTTGGCAGGGCGTACGTAATAATAGGCGAAATGCTTAGTCGCTTTGTTTTTCAAATCGGCGCATTTATTATTATGACGGGGCTGGGCTATTTTGCTTTTAATTTTACACTTGTACACGGCCTGCTTACTTTTTTTGAGATGCTTGTTTTTTCAATACCCGGTATTATAATTTTTATGAGTACCGGTTTTGCTATAAGCGGACTGGTGGAAAATGAAAGCTCAATAGCGCCGGTGGCCAATACTATTACACTGCCGCAAGTTTTGCTGTGCGGTTTGTTTTTCCCGGTAGATAGTTACCCTGCGTGGCTGCAATGGTTTTGTAAAAAGCTACCCCTGACTTTTTTTACAGATGGTATGCGTAAAATAGCCTTTGAGGGGGTGCATATATGGCAAATGCCCCAACAAATAACCGGCCTGCTTATATGGGCTGTTGTTACCAGTATTATTGCATCAAAAACCTTCAAATGGGTATAAAACCAGCGCGGGCAGCAGAATTGCCGGTTATTTTGAGATAACCTGCAGGGTTGGCCCCCCTGGAGGCACCTTGTTGCCGGCGGCGGGGGCACTGTTAGCTGCAAAACCTGCACTGTTGTATTCCAGCACATTACTTATGCGGCTTTCGTTGTTTTCCTTATCCACCGATGTTACAGCAATAAAGCAGGATGAGTTGCCGGAAGGCAAAAGGTTCTGCGGTACGGTAAACCGGAAATTATTATTAACACGGTCAGCGGCAATAATCATTGCTGGGTGTGCACCCAGCCCGCGTAAGCTGCTGCCTATATACAGCACATACGTTTTTACAATTTCTTCTGTTTGGTTTACTTCCCGGCCCGTTACTGTTATAAAGCCTGTGCCATTTTGTACCGGGGCAATTTTTACCAATTGCGGGCTTGGGGGCGGGGTTGTGTCAATCCAGGGGGCGGGCGGTATTAAAGCAGGGTACCTGTAATAATCGTAATGCAGGCTGTCGGCCCAGCCATTAGGGTTCATCAATACATCTTTCGCGCTAAAATATATGCTGCCCTGCACGTTGGCATAGCTGCGCAAAATATTTATCTGGTCTGGCAGTTCTCCGGGCTTGCGCCAGGCTGCCTGCCGTGTTTCAACGGCGTTTGATATACCGTGGCCAATAAGCAGTTGCTTGCCATAAGTATGATTGTTCCACCATTTTACAAGGGTTTCAAAATCACATAACGGGTGTCCCGTAGGCCAGTATAACTGCGGGGCAACATAATCAATCCACCCTTTTCTAAGCCATAAAAGTATATCTGCATATAAATCGTCGTAATTACTTACGCCGGCTTTGGTATCGCTGCCCATGGGGTCAACGCTTTTGTTGCGCCATACGCCAAAAGGGCTGATGCCGAATTTTATGCCAGGCTTTACATCAAGCACCACATCATGAATACGTTTTATTATACTATCACAGTTGCTCCTGCGCCACTCATCCCGCGTCATGCCTTTGCCGTATTCACGGTATGCTTTCTCATCAGGAAACTCTTTATTGCCAATACGATAAGGATAAAAATAGTCATCAAGGTGCAGCCCGTCAATATCATACCTTCTAATAATATCTCTTACTACATCGGTAACATAATCCATAACTACCGGCAGGCCGGGGTTAAAGTATTTGCCCGTACCATAGTTTACAAACCAGTCGGGATGCTTTCTTGTTATGTGGGTAGAAGATACTGACGAAGTGTGCGTATTGAACACCGCCCTGTACGGGTTAATCCATGCATGAAATTCCATTCCCCGTTTATGGGCCTCTTCAATCATAAACTGCAGGGGGTCGTAATACGGATCGGGGGCTTTACCCTGCACACCAGTCAGGTACTCGCTCCAGGGTTCGTATTGAGAGGGGTAAAAAGCATCGGCAGCTGGCCTTACCTGCACTACTACGGCGTTTATGCCATCGCGCTGCAGGCTGTCGAGTATATCTACAAATTCCTGCTTTTGCTCAACAGTTGACAATCCTTTACTGCTTGGCCAGTCAATATTAACCACTGTTGCAATCCATGCTCCCCTGAACTCGTATTTAGGCTGGGCGCCGGCGCAGATAAGAATACAAACAAGCAAAAATGTAAAGGCCGCACTTTTCAACATTGCACTGATTTGAATAGGTACACAACGGCAAAGTTAGGGCATAAATTTTAGTGGCTGTTTATTTAACACTGCATGCAAAAAATTGTTTATCATTGTATTTACAAAGTGTATGCCTTGCCGTAATAACGCCGCCGCCAAAACGGGTGCTGCATTAAAGGTACATGTGTAACTAAGTGTAAGGCCTTTGCTAATCTTTTACTTTAAAACCTTTGTGTATGGGCTTCTTCAAAGAATTTAGAGAATTTGCGGTAAAAGGTAACGTTGTTGACCTTGCCGTAGGTGTAATTATCGGGGGGGCTTTTGGTAAAATCGTTGACTCGGTTGTAAATGATCTTGTTATGCCTGTTGTAGGTATTTTTTTTAAAGCCGATTTCAGCAATCTTTACCTGCCGCTTACCGATAAAATAGATATGAGCCAGCACCTTTCGCTGGCAGAAGCACGCAAAATAGGGCCGGTGTTTGCCTGGGGTAATTTTGTAACGGTTGTTCTCAACTTTCTTATATTGGCTTTTATTATTTTCCTGATGGTTAAAGCCATTAACAGCATGCGCCGTAAGCACGAAGAAGCAAAAGCTGCTGAAGCAGCAGCAGCGCCGCCACCCCCGCCCCCGCCACCCAGCACTACCGACCAATTGCTGATGGAAATACGGGATGCGCTTAAAAACAAGCAGTAAAAGTGCATAAGCTGTTGATTTAATAGCCGGTGTGGTAAGCCTGCAAGTAATACTTTTGCATTGCGGCACAGCCTGCATTATTATTGTATTTTAAACTGATTTCTGTTGAATTCCACCGACTACCAGATAAAGCTGCCCCAGTTTGAAGGGCCTTTTGACCTGATGCTTTTTTTTATTGAACGGGACGAACTGGATATTTATAATATACCCATTCATAAAATCATCACAGATTTTCTTGCATACGTGCATGAGCAGGAAAAATTAAATATTGAACTGGGCAGTGAGTTTATATTGTTTATTTCAACCCTGATGCGCATAAAGGCGAAAATGCTGCTGCCGCGCAAGGAACTGGATGCCCACGGCAATGAAATAGATCCGCGGCAGGAACTTATTGACAAAATACTGGAATATAAACGATTTAAGGAGGCCTCTGTTAAGATGGCGGAGCTGGAAGCCATGCGGATGCTGATGATAAAACGGGGAAACCTGCAGAAGGAATTGTCACAAATAGGCGAAGAGGCAAGCGAAGGAAGCGAGATACAGACCGTTACCCTGTTTAAGCTAATGAAAGCCTTTGAACGGGTAATGCAACGGCTGCACGAACGCAACAATAAGCCGGTACATACTGTTGTAAGGTATAATTACACCCAGGAGGGTAGCCGTGAGTTTATGTACAGCATGGTTAAAAAGGAAAAAACGGTATCGTTTGAAAAGCTGTTTGAGGTGTGCGAAAACAGGATTCATGCCATTTTTCTATTCCTGTCTTTGCTGGAACTGGCACAGCAACGCTTTATGACCATACTATCCGGCGAGGGGATGAATAATTTTATAGTGGAATGGAATGATAACCGGGATGAAGAGGTGCCTGCCGCAACTGAACTGGTTGTTAATTAGCAGCGCGCATTTTTTAATGAATGAGGCTGAACAGGTCGTTCACCTGTAACTTATACCCTGCGCCGTGAACATTTGGCAACTGGAACATTTTTAACTCTGAAACCTCGTCCCTTCTTTTTGTATTATTCCTGCTGTTTTTTTTATGCGGGGCCGGGAGGCTGAGCCTTGATTACTGGTTATTTGACAGGAAAGAGCCGGGTAAAAATAGTTATAAAGCGGTTACATAATTTTTGACTTCAAGTCCTCGTACTCTTCCTGGGTTATTTTGCCTTCGTCTCTCAGCTTAATTAATCTTTCCAGTTCATCAACTTTACCGGGAGAACTACCTTGGGCAGATGTGCCAGTGCTGTTAAGGCTTGAAGAAACTTTATTCTTAAGGCTGTCGAAGCCGCCCTGCAGGGTGTCGGAAGGCGATTTATAAGCCCAGGCGCTGGCTAAAACACCTATAGACGACAGCAGTGCTATCCACAAGCCAAAACCAATACTTGCGCCAAACGCGCCGGAAATATCTGTCATAAACAGTACAGTAAACAGCAAAGCTATTGCGCCGGCTATCAGCACAGCCATCCACATAGCTTTATCAAACGCATCGGTGGTTTTACCCAGCAAACTAATAACACCGGCGGCTATAAAGGCCATAAATACGAGTATTCCTTTACCATGTAACCCGTTTGCAACAGTAAACCCCAGTGCAGATGCCCAGGGCAAAAAACAGCTTATTGTGCCTACTGCTGCAGCAACTAATACAAATTTGCGCTGTTTATGTAAGGTTGAGAAATCCATAAATTGATTTGTTTAAGGCGTTTGTGTAGTAAGTTAAATTTACTATTAAACGCCCACAATAAATTTATTTGCAACCTTTTTTTATTAAAAATTAATCCGGGGCAGCAAATGCAGCTTTACTCAAACATCCACAGCAGCACAGGATTTTTGGAGGCATCTAATTTAACAGCAAGCTGTTGCATAAAATTACCAGACACCATAGCGCAACCCTGGCTGTTGCAAATAGGAAAGGGGGCTGTTTCCCTGTCGGGTACAAGGGAGTAGCTGTGCAGTACAATATTTCTTTTGTAAGCATTACTGTTGGTACTATCAAGCCCATACAGTTTATACGCTGTGCCAAAACGGCCGTTGTACTTATAGCCAACTTTATATTTGCCGCCGGCACTGCAGCCACAGCCAATTTTATTGGAAAACTTTGTATCTATCAAAAAACTCTTATTGCAACTGCCATGCGCCACCAACCCCGCCATTATCACACTGTCGTTTTCAAGGTCATATACAAAAAAGCGGCTTTGCCCGCTGCCAAGGTTCATATCCAGCAAAAAACAAAACTTGCTGTTGTAGCCATTGGTCTTTGTAAATGCTTTTGCGTTGCCCGCATAATATTTCAACTTGCCAACTTCTGCATCGTTATTGGTAACAGGGGCGGGTTTTGCGCCGCGCTTTGCGGGTATAAAAGCAAAAGCATAATAAGCGCCGGCAAACAGCACAACGCTAAGGGTAGTAAGAAGGATTATCTTTTTCATACATCAGCATGTAATATAGTATTGATGCAGGAACGCAAAATTTCCATAAAACCGGTCAGTTGAACGGGATTATTTGGATTGGGAATATCCCCCGGCATCCCATCCTACTTCATCCCCTCCAGTTCCTTCTGCAGCCTGAACATCTCATCCCTTAGCCGCGCAGCCTCCATAAAATCAAGATCGCGGGCGGCTTTTTCCATATCTTTTTTGGTTTTGGCAATAGCCTTTTCCATTTGCGGTATGGTTTTATACCCGCTGGTTTCTTCTGCCGCTGCCGTTACTATA
>DASZUX010000449.1:0-7001 GCA_035547455.1 Chitinophagaceae bacterium | reverse complement strand
TTTGGCATGGTGCAGTATTTAGACCATGTGTTTGAATATTACTGCAGCGGCCAGTTTTTTGGCAATGTGTACCAGCTTGATGGAACGGAAGTTTTTAAAAAGGCTCAGCAGGGCGATGCCCGCGCGCTGGAACTGTATGCTGAAATGGGCGCCCACCTTGGCAATGCCATTAAAATGATTATGTACACCTACGACCCCTCGTTAATAATATTTGGCGGCTCTGTGCGGTTTGCGTATCCCTTCTTCAAGCAGGCCATGTGGGAACGTATTGAAACCTTTGCTTTTACAAAATCAATTGAAAGACTTACCATTGAACTTTCCGAACTGGAAAGCAGCGGCATTTTAGGCGCTGCAGGGCTGTACTACGACAAGGTATTTTAGCACTAAAACTGCTTAACGGGCCGGCACAAAACATCTGCAAATATTTTAATGCGTTATTGCCTTTAACAGTATTTATACGCATCAAAAACCTCCAAAAAAACGCAATTTGCCGATTATTGTCTAATTTCATTTTTGTTTTAATTTTAACCTGTAATTCAAGCCCGGAAAAACCACTATGCTGCATGTCATAATTAACAGGGGTGTAAAGGAGTATCATGATGCGGAAGAGCGAAGGCAGATAAACATGCTTAACATTTCGAGCGCTATTTCGGTTGCTTTTAATATGGTGTTTATAATAATAAACATCAGCACACATAACTGGATACCCATTATATCCAACTTCCTGTTACTAACATTTAATACGTCCGTCTTCTTTATTAATAAATTAAAGTACCATACTTTTTCTATTTACACGCTGGTGCTTTTACTGGGTGCTTTTTTTACTGTAAACGCAATATTGCTTCACAACAACCTGCAGTATGGCATATTCCTGTGTATGGCGTTTACTATACTCATTATTAACAATAAAACTGGCCGCATTATAATGCTCGCCATCCTTATCCTTTTTTTTATAACCTATATACTGCTGCAGGATATACGGGGACTTGCCCCCCCGCAGCCAAAATATAAGTCGGTTATAGGGGCGGTAGCCTTTTTACTGGTGTTTTCAGTTATACTTGAATATTTTAAAGAAAGGCTGGTGCAATATCACCGCCGCCTGGCTGTTATTAATGAGCAATTAAAAGAAAGCAACCGCATTAAAGAAAAAATGCTTTCCATACTTTCTCATGATTTTTATGGCCCCGTAGGTAATCTTATCACATCAATGGATATGCTTAATGAGCATTTGTTTACACCCGAAGAATTTCAGAGCACTTCGCATAAGCTAAAAATGCAACTGCAGGTACTGAGCACGTCCATGAAAGATGTTCTGCAATGGTCTAAAATGCAAATGCAGGGCGAGGCGGGAGAAAAAAACAACATTGATTTGTACGAGGTTTTTGATGAGATAGTAAGGTTACTGGAAACACCGCTGCAGGAAAAAAAGCTGCAGTTGCAAAACAGTGTTCCAAAAAATACTACTGCTTATGCCAATAAGGATGATGTTAAACTTATTTTCCGCAACCTTGTATCCAATGCTATCAAATTTTCAAACCATAATGGCAGCATTATTATTTGCACTGAGGCAAACGGCAAAACTGTTAAAATAAGCATTGCTGATGAAGGCACAGGCATACCGCAAAATGTTTTACACTCCCTCCGCAGTGAGCAGCTCTCTTTTTTCAGCACCCCCGGCACGGCAAAAGAAAAAGGCACAGGCATAGGCCTTATGCTGGTAAGAGAATTTATACATAAAAACAACGGTACACTCACTATTAAAAGCCAGGAAGGTGAAGGCAGCATTTTTAGTGTAACACTGCCCCTGGTTTCTCAGTCTTAAAATATTTTATTGTTGGTAAGGTTATGCGGAAAAGTTGGCCGGGGCGGCGGCGGAATCTTTTTCCTGGCAGCAGCATTTGCTGTTTTTCGGCGTAATAATTCAAGTGCCAGGCTTATTTCCCCTCTGCGCATTGCCCAATGGTGGTTGGCAGCAAAAATAGGCTTCATAATAAATGAAAAATATTTTAATAGCGGTTTTTCAGCATCTACCTGCCAATCGTATGTTACAAGGCATTCATCATCCTGCTGCGCAAAATGCCAAACACCTCTTCCGCTTAAATCGCCGCAGGCATCCAATGCAAAACCCGTTGGAAAACTTGTTTCTGTAACTTTAAACCTCCATCGTAAGGTATAAGGCAGCCAGCCTTTGGTGTACAGTGCCACCGTTTTACCAATACCACCCGGCAACCCTTTATCCATCACTTTTACATCAAGGTACACGCTTGGCCACCATGCGGGCAGCGCATCAATATCTTCAAGTGTGCGGTACACTTCTTCGCAGGTAGCCTTTAGCCGCCAGTGAGTAATAAAGTGATATTTATTAGCTGCCATAAATTTTACATACCAGCGCTGCCTGCGCTGTAATATGTACGTATAATAATAACTGCGCAGTTTTATATGGTAATAAATACAGGTACTTTTTACAATTAAAATGGTATTATTGTACAGGGCAAAATCAAAAAAACATTGCATATAAAAAAGAAACCGGCAGTTGATGTAATTGAAAAAGTACTGGATGCCTGCTACAGGGCATACCCGGATTCTATTTTTATACAAAGCCTTATGCACCAGTACGAGGAGCGCGGAAGCCTTAGTAAAAAGCAGTTGCAGGGCGCCTACCAGAAAGCTTTAAAAGTAAAAGATATGCCTGCAGGCTGGCTGGCCGGTATGGAGGCCATTATTTTAAAAATGCCTAACCGTTATAAGTCGCCGGTTGAGGTTACTAAAACACCTTTGTATATTAAAGACGAAAGTGCGGGAGTAATGATAAAAGAAATTCTTGCAAAATATCCAGCGCATAAACGGGTGCTTTTCCTGCAATCAAAATACGAGAATAACGAAACGCTTACACCTGCAGAAATAACAGAACTGGAGAAATTTAAAAAGTTGCTGCTGGACGGGAAGTAAGCATTAGTTAAGCCTTACGTACATTTGCACTTATGCCTGCAGATGATAACGATATTGAGATAGAACAGCCGGATAATGCTGAAGAATTGTATGAACGGCGCGCCTTTACTGTAGATAAAGGCCAGGAGCCTATGCGTATTGACAAATGGCTGCAGATACGGCTTGAAAAAATAAGCCGTAATAAAATACAAAATGGCATTGACGACGGCTTTTTAACCGTAAACAGCAAAACGGTTAAAAGCAATTACAAAGTAAAACCAGGTGATGAAATAGTATTAATGAGCCTGGTAAACCCTGAATATACGGAGATAAAATCCGAACCTATACCCCTGAATATTGTGTTTGAAGATGCTGATGTATTAGTGCTCAGCAAACCGGCCAATATGGTAGTACACCCCGGCGTAGGCAATTATACCGGCACCTTGCTTAACGGTATTGCTTATTACCTGCAGCAGCAAAACCCCGGTCTTGACGAAGAAAAGCTGCCGCGTTACGGCCTTGTGCACCGTATTGATAAAAACACCACCGGCCTGCTGGTTATTGCTAAAAACGGGGAAGCAGCAGCCAGCCTTGCAAAACAGTTTTTTAACCATACGGTAGCACGTAAATATGTGGCATTGGTTTGGGGGGACATGGAATTAGAAGAAGGTACCGTAGTTGCTAATATTGCCCGCCACCAGCGTTACCGCAAAATGTTTGATGCCTACCCAGACGGAGAAACAGGCAAGCACGCTATTACTCATTATAAAGTGCTGGAGCGGTTTAATTATGTAACGCTGGTTGAGTGCGTACTTGAAACCGGCCGTACCCACCAGATAAGGGTACACATGAAACATATAGGGAACACGCTGTTTAACGATTGGGAGTATGGTGGCGACAAAATATTAAAAGGCACTATCTACACAAAATACAAACAGTTTGTTGATAATTGTTTTGAGGCCTGCCCGCGCTGCGCCCTGCATGCAAAAACACTGGGTTTCAGGCACCCGCGCACAGGCAAAGACATTTACTTTGAATCTCCGCTGCCCGCTGATATGGATGCCGTTATTGAAAAATGGCGTAATTACGTAAAAAACAAAGGTTTTACGCAGGCATGGGTAGAGTAAATAAAACCATTTAATATTTAGCAGCCCTGCTTACATACTGAAATTATCCCGCCGCAGGCAATCATTCAAAAAAAATACCGGGTTTGCAAACGGTAATGGAGGAAGTAATAAAAAATCATCCGCGTCCGCAGTTATAATGTATTTGCATTTTTCACATAATGCAGCATAATATTCAAGCCCGTCCTCAAAATCCCGGCGGTCTCAATCGTATTTTTATCAAACTTAAAGCAATCCTGGCACCCATACCTGATAATCTATCCTACAAAATATATTTTTAATACGTATAAATGAAATGTTTGGTAAAGGATACCCCGTAAGGCAGGGCGAAATACAAAAAAAGCCCGGGGGCTTATAACCTCCGGGCTTAATCTGTTCTAACTCTTTAAAAGTGCCAGGTTATGCCAGCTTTTCCACCTGCATGTAATTCAATTCTACAGGGGTAGAGCGGCCAAATATTTTTACGGTAACTTTTAATTTTTTCTTTTCGTCGTTTACTTCCTCAATTACACCGTTAAAGTCGTTAAACGGTCCTTCAATAATTTTAATGGTTTCGCCAACAATAAAGGGTTCGCTCATGGTAACACCCTGGTCATTCATCTCGTCAACCTTGCCCAGCATCTTATTTACTTCAGATTTGCGGAGCGATATAATATTGCCTTTAGACCCCTTACCATCTGTAAGAAAGTGCATTACATTACTAACATTGCTTATATGCTGAATAATGTCGTCAGTAAGTTTGCCATCCGTTACCTCCAGCATTACATAGCCGGGGTAATAGTTTTTTTCACGCATTACTTTTTTGCCGTTCTGTACCTTGTACACCTTTTCCATAGGCAAAAAAACCTGTTTCACTATATCAGTCCATCCGCTGCGGGCAATATCTTTATCAAGATATTCTTTAACTTTTCTCTCTTTGCCACTTACCACACGCAACACGTACCATTTGCTCTCTTTTTGCGGCACCAATACTTCTTCCATGGCAATAATCACTTAAAAAATGAATAAATAAACTTCAGCACAAATGCGCTGGCAGTATCCATTACCCAAATTGCGCCCATTATTATAAGGGTAGCAATAAGCACAATAATAGTGCTTTGCTGTAACTGTGCCCATGTAGGCCAGGTTACTTTCTCCAGCAACTCATGGTACGAATCTTTTATATAAGCCGACACCTTATTCATCACACAATAATTTGAAAATTTGAAAAACTAACCTGAAAATTTGAAAATTTGGAAATGAGCAGCCCGCGGGTTATTCATTTCCAAATTTTCTCACTTTCAAATTATCCTGCACGGGCCACAGGATTCGAACCCGTATCTAAGGTTTTGGAGACCTCTATTCTACCATTGAACTAGGCCCGTATAAAGCTAAAAGCTATCCCGAACAAACGGAACAGCTTTTAGTATATATGCAAATATAATAAATTTTATTTGCTAAAAGCTAAAAGCTTGTGGCTTACAGCTTATTTTATTACTTCTGTAACCTGGCCGGCACCAACTGTACGGCCGCCTTCGCGGATAGCGAATTTCAAGCCCTTTTCCATCGCGATAGGTGCAATAAGTGTTACATGCAGGTTAACGTTATCACCCGGCATAACCATTTCAGTACCGTCTGGTAATTTAACTTCACCGGTAACGTCAGTTGTACGGAAGTAAAACTGGGGACGGTATTTGTTAAAGAACGGGGTATGACGACCACCTTCTTCTTTGCTAAGTACGTAAACTTCGCCTTTAAATTCGGTGTGCGGTGTAATGCTCTTGGGAGCGCAGATTACCATACCGCGGCGTATATCTTTCTTTTCAATACCGCGCAGCAGCAAACCTGCGTTATCGCCGGCTTCACCCTGGTCAAGCAGTTTCTTGAACATTTCAACACCTGTAACAGTTGAAGAAAGAGGATCGGGTATTAAACCTACCAGTTCAACAGCTTCGCCAACTTTAACACGGCCGCGTTCAATACGACCGGTAGCTACAGTACCACGGCCGGTAATTGAGAACACGTCTTCAACGCTCATAAGGAACGGAAGGTCAACCGGGCGGGGAGGCAGCGGAATGTATGTATCAACAGCTTCCATCAGTTCGTCAATAGCAGCAAGCCATTTTTCTTCACCGGCCAGCGCACCTGTTGCAGAACCTTTGATGATGGGTGTATTGTCACCGTCAAAACCGTTTTTGCTCAGTATTTCGCGAATTTCCATTTCAACCAGCTCTAACAACTCAGGGTCGTCAACAAGGTCTACTTTGTTCATAAATACCACCATACGGGGTACACCTACCTGGCGTGCCAGCAAAATGTGTTCCCTTGTTTGGGGCATAGGGCCGTCAGTAGCAGCAACAACCAGTATCGCACCGTCCATCTGTGCAGCACCTGTAATCATGTTTTTAACGTAGTCAGCGTGGCCCGGGCAGTCAACGTGCGCATAGTGGCGGTTAGCTGTTTGATATTCTACGTGTGCAGTATTAATGGTGATACCACGTTCTTTTTCTTCAGGAGCACCATCAATTTCATCATATTTTTTAGCTGTCGCAAGACCCCTTTTAGAAAGGATGGTTGTAATAGCGGCAGTCAATGTTGTTTTACCGTGGTCTACGTGACCGATGGTACCAACGTTTACGTGAGGTTTGTCCCTCTTAAAGGTCTCTTTAGACATCTTTATCGGTTTTTAAATTGTGTTTAAAAATTTCAACTTTATGTAGCTGGTTACGCCAAAGGCATAATCGTACATGTAAATTTCTTATCATCTTACGGCAACATGCCTTATAAAACATACTGCCTTCTTTTTCACATTACCTGAGCCGTTGATGAGAATTGAACTCATGACCTCTTCCTTACCAAGGAAGTGCTCTACCACTGAGCTACAACGGCTTGTCAAAAAAAGTTGACAGTTGACCGTTGTAAGTTGACAGTGAATTTCCCGTCAACTGTCAACTATCCTCTGTCATCTCA
>DASZUX010000448.1:0-5616 GCA_035547455.1 Chitinophagaceae bacterium | reverse complement strand
GCTTTACACTGTAGTTGGCAGTAATGTATTTGCTTATGTGGCTTATGGCTTCTTCAACATCATCTGTAATCAGCAGCAACTGCAGGTCTTCCGGCGATACGGTTTTTGCCGCAACCATGTTATTAATGGCCACAAGCAGGTCTTTATAATACGCTTTTCCATACAGCACAACCGGAAAATGGGTTATCATGGCCGTTTGTACCAGTGTAAGGGTTTCAAAAAACTCATCCATCGTACCAAACCCGCCGGGCATAATTATAAAAGCAAAGGAATATTTTACCAGCATAACCTTACGCACAAAAAAGTGCTCAAACGTTACTGATTTATGCAGGTACGGGTTTTCTTTCTGTTCATGCGGCAGCACAATATTACACCCTACTGACATGCCGCCATTTTCAAATGCCCCCCTGTTGGCCGCCTCCATTACCCCCGGCCCGCCGCCTGTTACGGTGGTAAACCCCAGCGATGCTATGTGCTTGCCAAATTCACGCGCTGCAACATAATAAGGGTGGCTTTCGGCAAAACGCGCAGAGCCAAACACGGTAATACAGGGGCCTACAAAGTGCATCAGGCGAAAGCCCCTTATAAATTGTGTAAACACTTTAAAGCCAAACAACAGCTCGTACGACCGGCTTTTGGGCCCGTCTAAATACACAGGCTCCTTAGCAGGTATTATCCTCGGCGATTTTAGTTCCATATTTAATTTGCCGTTTTAAAGCGGGTAAAAATAAAACATATCATAACATGCTTAATTTGCGGCCTTAACTTAAAAGCACAATGCGCATTATTTCTTATAACGTTAACGGTTTACGCTCTGCCATAAGCAAAGGCTTTATTGACTGGCTTAAAACTGACCCCTGCGATATTATTTGCCTGCAGGAAATAAAGGCCGAAAAAAATAATGTGGACTACAGGCAGATTGAAGACCTTGGTTTTGAAACCTACTGGTTTTCCGCGCAAAAAAAGGGCTATAGCGGCGTTGCCATTTTTACCAAAATAAAGCCAGCCAATGTTGTTTATGGCAACAGGATGGAGCAAAGTGATTTTGAAGGCAGGATTATACGCGCCGATTTTGGGGATATTTCCGTTATAAATGCCTACTACCCTTCCGGCACCAGCGGTGAAGAACGGCAGGCATATAAATACCAATGGCTTGACGAGTTTTTAACTTACCTGGAGGTATTGCGGGCCGAACGTCCGAAACTGGTAATTTGTGGTGACTATAATATTGCACACCGGGAAATTGACATTCACGACCCCAGGGGGAATAAAAAAACATCGGGTTTTTTGCCGGGGGAACGCGCATGGATGGATAAATTTTTGGAAAATGATTTTGTTGATACCTTCAGGCATATTCATCCGTCCAGGGCGCATAGCTATAGCTGGTGGAGCAGGCGTTTCCCCACTGTGAGGGCGCAAAACAAGGGCTGGCGTATTGATTATATAAGCGTTACCGGCAATTTAAAGGAAAACATCACCGATGCAGCCATATACCCAGACGCCGTGCACAGCGACCATTGCCCTGTGTATATGGAGCTTAATTATACCGGCGCAGAACAAATTTTAAAATAAACATGATGCAAGAAAATACCGGCGCTGGTAAAAATGCCGCCTTTATATTCAATACAACTTACCAGGTGGCATGGCCGCTGCATGAACTTTGGCTTAACTGGCTGCTGGATGAATTGGTGCCTGCTGTTTTAGGCACGGGTTGTTTTATTAAGCACCAGGTGGTGCGCCTGCTTGAAACCGACGAAACGGATGGGCCGGTGTATGCCGTGCAGTATTATCTTTCCAATATGGCACTTTTTAACGAATACAATACACTTTACCGGGAGGGGTTTGCACAGCGTGAAGCGGAAAGATGGAACGGGCAGGTATTTAGCTTTTCCTCGCTGATGCAGGTTGTGAATTGATTGTGGAAATCTATTTTAATAACACGCTCTCATTCAAAAAAGAGTATTATATTCCTCAAAACCCGCACCAATACTGCTTTTCAGCCCTTCATGCGCTAAAACCCTTTACAGGAAAGGCTTACAAGGCAACCGGCGTGCATTGCGCCACCCGCACAAAAAGGGGCAACCCGCCCAACGCCTTTATTTACGCGGGTTTAAGCCATGCACAACTTTTTAACAAAGGCAGCAAAAATATTTTGCTGATGAGTAAAACAAAATATATTTGTTTCTTATTCA
The DNA here is from genome assembly GCA_035547455.1 of Chitinophagaceae bacterium. Classification (GTDB taxonomy): domain Bacteria; phylum Bacteroidota; class Bacteroidia; order Chitinophagales; family Chitinophagaceae; genus JABDFW01. Next base: position 3,424 of record DASZUX010000448.1, on the reverse strand, counting down.
TCACACTCAAAAAAAACAGCCATGAACAAAGCTGAATTAGTTGCTAAAATTGCCGAAGATACCGGCATATCAAAAACACAGGCTAATGCCGCTGTGGATTCTTTTACCGATGCTGTAGCTAAAACCCTTAAAAAAGGCGACAGCGTTACACTGGTTGGTTTTGGTACCTTTTCTGTTTCAAAACGTGCTGCCCGCACAGGCCGCAATCCCCAAACAGGTGCAGCCATTAAAATTAAAGCAAAAAAAGTAGCTAAGTTTAAAGCAGGCGCCGACCTTGCAAAAGCAGTTAACAAATAGTATTAAAATAACGCAAGTATGAACAAAGCCGATTTAATTGCTAAGCTTTCTGATGATACTGGCATTAGTAAAACACAGGCTAATGCAGTGCTGGATTCTTTTACTGAAGCCGTAACCAAAACCTTAAAAGGCGGAGGCAAAGTTACCTTAGTGGGTTTTGGCACATTCTCAATGTCAAAACGCGCTGCCCGTACAGGCCGCAACCCCCAAACAGGTGCTACTATTAAAATTAAAGCCAAAAAAGTAGCTAAGTTTAAGGCTGGTAAAGAATTATCTGCCAAATTATAACGGCTTGCCGCCAAAAACTGTAAAAAGCAGGGGTTAATTTACTTTCCCTGCTTTTTTTATTACGGCTGAATAAACATTTTTATGCACCTTTGCAGCCTGTTTTAAATAATTCACCATTCAAAAAACCAACCATGGGCAGAGGAGATAAAAAAACCAAAAAAGGAAAAATATTTAAAGGCTCTTTCGGCAAAAGCCGTCCTGCAAAAACAGCTAAAGCTAACAAAGCAGCCGCAAATCAATAGTCTTAACCGCATTGTAATGGCTATGATGTTGTGCTAACGCCCGGCGTAAGTAATGTCATAGCCTTTTTTTACTTTTCTTATCGCCGGCCGGCCTTTTTTATAACTCCTGAATATTCTTGCTGCATCATTATTCTTTCACACTGCAACCCTTTTATACCAGCACAGTACACAATAGTTACAAAAACGTGCGGCTACTGTATCATAAGCGTACAGTGCAGCAACCTCCGTAAAACATAATTAGTTGTTTTTCAGCATCACTGTGTTGTGGCACACATTTGCAGGCGCTTACGTATTGTAGCCGGCAGTTGCATGCTATAAAAATTATGGCAGCCCGGTAACAAATCTGTTTCTGCATCGTTCAACTTATAAAATCAAAAAAACAACACATGAAAAAATATCTTTTGTTGCTGGCCTTATCAGCAGGCGCATTAACAGCAGGCGCACAGTCAAACGACGATGTTCCTTATCTTACAAAACCACTGTCATCAGAAGCAGTGCAATCGGTTGAAGTACAAACTTCCGGGGGCAGCATAATAGTAAAAGGTGGCGCAGGCAGCGATGCCCGTGTTGAAATGTATGTAAGGGGTAATAACGACAGCCACCTGTCAAAAGAAGAAATAAAACAGCGCCTTGACAATTATTATGATATTACACTTTCTGTAACCAACCACAAGCTTACGGCCATTGCAAGGACCAAAAGAAATATTTCAGATTGGAGAAAAGGTGTAAGCGTAGCATTTAAAGTGTATGTACCGCAAAACGTTTCTACCGACCTTGAAACAAGCGGCGGCAGCATCACCCTGTCAAACTTAAGCGGCAACGAAAAATTTCAAACAAGCGGCGGCAGCCTGCATGTTGACCATCTTTCAGGTAAAATAGTGGGTGGTACTTCAGGGGGCAGCATACATGTTTTTGATTCACAGGACGATATTGATCTTACTACCAGCGGCGGCAGCATTGAGGCAGGTAACTGCAGCGGCACTATAAGGCTTGAAACATCGGGCGGCTCACTGCACCTTAATAACCTTAAGGGAACCATACGCGCAGGCACAAGCGGCGGCGGAGCAGAGGGGAGTGATATTTACGGCGAGTTATCAGTGCACACATCCGGCAGCAGCATCAGGCTCCAAAATCTTTCTTGCAGTCTGGACGCCTCCACCAGCGGCGCCACTATAGATGTTGAAATGGCCAGCCTTGGCAAATACGTTAAAATATCCAATGGCGGCGGCAATATTAACCTTACCATTCCCCAGGGCAAGGGCGTTAATTTAACACTGGACGGTGATAAAATTCACACCAATCAACTGGACAATTTCCGCGGCAGCCAGGAAGACGGGCACATGGAAGGCACTTTAAACGGCGGCGGCATACCGGTAAAGCTTGATGCTGGCGGCGGCAAAATAAACCTTACCATGAGGTAGGCCCTTGTAACTTTTTATAACATTTACTTTTTATATAAACACCCGTTATAGTTGCAGGCAAAATTAACCTGTGCAACAATAACGGGTGTATTGTTTTATGCAAAAATCCTGTAATGGTTTACAGGCCAAATTCTTCTTTCATCTGTGCTGCAGCTTTTTCAACCACCTCTAATACCAGTGCAGCTTTAGCAGGTATTTCTTCCAGGTTTTCTTTTGTTTTGGCATTTAGTTCAACCCGCTTTATATCAGCCCTTATCTGGTTAATATTCACCAGTTCAATACTCGATTTCATTTTGTGGGCAATAAAATACACCCTGTCCCAATCTCCGTTATCGCAGGCAACAACAAGCTCAGCCGCATTTTTAGGCACATTTTGCACAAATAAGCCCACTATATTGCGTATAAAGCCCTCATCGTCCTTTTGTATAATACGCAGGTCGGCAAGGTTATACAGTTTTCCCTGTTTAACAACCACTTCGGGCTCCGCTTCCGCTGCGGCATTTTCATCTGCCTCTGCAGGTTCCAGGTATTCAGCGGGCAAAATACCGGATATAGCTTCATATAATTCTTTTTCTTTAAAGGGTTTGGTCAGGTAACCATTCATACCAACGGCAAAATATTTCTGTTCTTCCCCTTTTAGTGCATTGGCTGTAAGCGCAATAATGGGTATATTTCTTTTTTTTGCATCAGCCATAGCCCTTATTTCAGCCGCTGCCTCAATACCGTTTTTAACCGGCATTTGTATGTCCATTAACACCACATCAAAATCATCCTGCAGCAGCAGTTGTATGGCTTCATTCCCGTTATTTGCCGTTTTTGCCTCAAACCCAAAATGCTGTAAAATTTTATTGGCCAGCAACTGGTTTATGTCGTTGTCTTCGGCCAGTAATACTTTTACTTTTTTGTTTATTATCCTGCTTTGCTTTTCTGTTTTCTGGCTCATTTCTGTTGAATGCTTGTATGTTTTAAAAGGTAATTCTACATGAAAGGTACTGCCAATATTAAGCTGGCTGTCTATCCAAATACGGCCACGCTGTAAATCAACAAGGTTTTTGGTTATTGCAAGGCCAAGTCCTGTTCCGCCATACATTCGCGTTGTTTCCGGGTATGCCTGCATAAACGGGCTGAATATTTTTTCAAAGCCTTTATCTGCAATACCTATGCCGGTATCTTTTA
>DASZUX010000447.1:0-2573 GCA_035547455.1 Chitinophagaceae bacterium | reverse complement strand
TATGTTTGCGGCACATCATTTTTATCTAATAACACCCAGCCTGCAGCATACCTGCTGTTACCAACCCATAGCGGCTTAGCAAGCAGCAGGGCCAGCAATACCATTAACATGCAGCGTAATACAAGCAACAGTAACTGGTGCAGTTGTATGCTGCTGGTGTTTTTGGTGGTTTGCTGTAACAGAAGCGCCACACTGCCCACTTTTAGCACCTTGCCCCTGCGCACATTCCATAAATGAACCGCCACCGGTAATGCTATTCCCGCCGCAGCATACATCCACCCCGGTTGTAAAAAATCAATCAATGTTTATGCTTTTAGCTTGTTACGCTGGTTAAGAAAATCTTTTAATACCTGGTCCAACGGCTGTTGCATATTAACCATCCTGTAAAAAATATTCCTGCTTAACAATGCGGCACGCGCGGTTGCAAGGTGTGCGGCAAGGTTTTGCAGGTAAGTCTCCCTGTCACGGCCTGTATCCACTGCTACTACCTGCCCTGTCTCCAGGTCTTGTACTGCCTTATAGCCTTTGTAATCCAGTTCCATTTCATTTTGCGCTACCAGGTGGAAGACGATTGTCTCATGCCTGTAGGCTGACAATGCATCCAGCAGCGTGTAAATCTCATCCTGCTGCTGGTACAGGTCTGTTATAAAAATTACCAGTTCTCTTTTAGTGTTGCCTGTAAACATATCCTTATAAGCCAGCGGCGAGGTAAATTTACCACCCGGCGTTACCTGTTCAAGCTGGTAATAAAGCCTTGAAAAATGCTGGTGATCTTTTTTTGAGGGAAGGGTGAACAGTTGTTCGCCCTGAAGTACATACAACCCTACTGAATCATTTTGTAACCGGGCTAAGTATGCCAGTGAGGCAGCAAGGTATTTGGCATATTCAATTTTTGTTATGCCATTATCTGTATGCAGCATAGATGCACTGGCATCAATTACCAGCCTTACAGATATACTTGTTTCAATCTCTGATTCCCGTATATAATACCTGTCGCTTCGGGCGTACATTTTCCAGTCAAGCCAGCGCAAGTCATCGCCCGGCTGGTAACTGCGATACTGGCTAAACTCAAGTCCCGGCCCTTTTACCCGGCTTTTATTAATGCCCGCCATAAAACCGTCAACAGTAGTTTTTGCTGCCAGTTGCAGGTTTTTTATTGTCATTAATATTTTGGGGTCAAGTAAACGGCTCATGGCGTAAATAATATGTGTATGTCATTTTTTTAAATAACTCCGCTGGGTGGATAAAGCTTTGTAATTACCGGCCTGCATGCGCCGTAATGTAAAGCAGTAATGTCTATCCTATTGCTCCTTTTGGCCTTTCAATACTTTTCAACAAATCGGCAGTAACATTATCGGCTGTTATGTTCTCGGCATCGGCTTTAAAGTTCATCAGTATCCTGTGGCGCAATACCGGGTAAGCCATAGCATGCAGGTCATCCATTATTACAGCGTACCGGCCTTTAAACAGCGCACGCGCTTTTGCAGTAACAATAAGGCTTTGCCCCGCACGCGGCCCGGCGCCCCAGCGTACCCACTCTTTCACATAATTGCTTGTGGAAGTATCGGGCCGCGTGGCTCTTATCAGCGTGCTTACATAAGCAATTAAATCATCGCTGATAGCTACTTCACGCACCAGCTTTTGCAACTGTTCAATTTCACTGCCATTAATAACAGGTTCAATTACAGCTTTTTTGCTGCCGGTGGTACTGCTTAATACCTGTATTTCCTCTTTACTTGTTGGATAGCCTATCTTAATATATAATAAAAAACGGTCGAGCTGTGCTTCGGGCAACGGGTAGGTGCCTGCCTGCTCAATAGGGTTTTGTGTAGCGAGTATAAAAAAAGGCCTGTCAAGCGGGTAAGTCTGTCCTGCGTATGTAACCTCAAACTCCTGCATAGCTTCCAGCAGTGCCGATTGTGTTTTTGGCGGCGTGCGGTTTATTTCATCTGCCAGCACAATGTTGGCAAACAAAGGGCCTTTGTTAAATTTAAAAAAGCGCTTGCCGGTTACATGGTCTTCTTCCAGTATTTCTGTACCGATAATGTCTGTAGGCATTAAATCGGGTGTAAACTGTATACGCCTGAAGGATAAGTGCAGCGCCTGGCTGAGCGTTTTTACCATTAGGGTTTTGGCAAGGCCGGGTACCCCTTCAAGCAGGCAGTGACCACCGGCCAGCAATGCTGTTAAAATTTCGTCCAGCACTTCATCCTGCCCTATAATAATTTTCTGAATTTCTTTTTTCAGCAGGGGCAGCTTTGCCAGCAGTTGCTTAATTGTGGTTTCAGTTGTTTGCAAAATGTATTTATTTTATTACTAATGCCGTAGTTGTGCTTTCGCGGAAAATTATACAAAAAAGGGCATACCCCCGCCCGCTTACGGTAGTAACGGCAAATTATGGGTATGAGAAGCATACAAAATGTTAAGTTTTTTACAGGGGGATTTTACAGCTTGTGGATGGTAATGATAATACCAATTAGGCATTAAAAATTGTCTTATAGGCAATCGTTAAATATTGATATGCCGTTAGCTGTAATATACTTGAATTGGATAATTGTTTCGATGCTGTGGTG